>JAKMCZ010000083.1 GCA_022428185.1 Alphaproteobacteria bacterium
GCTTGTAGCCTTCATCATTGAGCTTTTGAAACGCCGCTTCGTTCGGGCCATAGCCTTCTTTGGTGCGGTCCGGAATGTAAAAATGCATATCGCGTCCGCAATCGCGCCAATAGCGAATAAGCAGCGATGACGAGGTCGCACCATCGACATCATAATCGCCGAAAACGGCAATCGGCTCTTCATCGATAATTGCCTGCGCCAATCGCGTGCACGCCTTGTCCATATCGGCCATGCGCGACGGGTCAATCAGCAAGTCGCGTAGTTTCGGGTCGAGATAAGCCGCCGCTTGGTCTGCCGATATGCCCCGCGCCACCAGCATGCGGCATAGTAAATCCGGCAGGCCAAGCCGTTGCGACAGCGCCAAAATCTGGCGGTCATCGCTTTCCTGCATCAGCCAAAACTGTCCCGCTGCCGATCGGGAAACCCCTAATGCAGCTTGGTCAGTCGCGTCAGTCATCAATGTGGAATTTATCCATCTGGCTGTGGCGCGCTTTAATCCAGCGAATTGTGCCGGTTGATGAGCGCATCAGCAATGTGTCGGTCCATATCTCTTCGCCGCGCTGGGTGATGCCTGACAGCATACTACCCGAGGTCACGCCGGTGACGGAGAGCACGACATCGCCGCTCGCCATTTCTTCCATTTCATATTTTTTGGAAAAATCAGAAATGCCCATTTTGGCAGCGCGTTCTTTCTGGCTTTCATCATTGGTCACTAGGCGCCCTTGCATTTGCCCGCCCGTGCAGCGCAAACCCGCGGCTGCCAACACGCCTTCGGGCGCACCGCCCGTGCCGATATACATATCAATACCCGTCGCCGGGTCGGTGCAATGAATCACCCCGGCAATATCACCATCAGTAATCAGCGTCACGCGCGCACCGGCCTCGCGCACTTTGGCGACAATCTCAGCGTGGCGCGGGCGGTCAAGAATACAGACATTAACCAGTTCAACCCCGACCCCTTTGGCTTTCGCCAACGCCGTAACATTCTCTTTCGGGTCAGCGTCCAAATCGACAACGCCTTTAGGATAGCCGCCACCAATAGCGATTTTTTCCATATAGACATCGGGCGCATTCAACAGACTGCCGCCTTCAGCCATCGCTACCACTGCCAGCGCATTGGGCATGCCCTTTGCGGTCAGCGTTGTGCCTTCCAACGGATCGAGTGCGATGTCCACTTTCGGGCCTTTACCGGTGCCGACTTTCTCGCCGATATAAAGCATCGGCGCTTCGTCGCGCTCGCCTTCCCCGATAACCACTTCGCCGTCAATATTGAGCGTGTTCAATTCGCGTCGCATCGCATCAACCGCCGCTTGGTCGGCCTCTTTCTCGTCGCCGCGCCCGATAAGCGATGAGGCAGCAACGGCAGCGCGTTCGGTCACGCGCGCCAGCTCCAATGTCAGATTACGATCTATTTTCTTTGACGCCATTACCGTCTCCTAAACATCTTGCGCAAACACCGGCAAAGCCAGAACGGCATTGCATATCTCGGTCTGTTGTTCCAAAGCGATCAGCGCAGACCGCAACAACTGATTTTCTATTCGATGGGTAATAAAAACCACCGGCAAATAACTGTCACCCGCTTCTGACGACCTTTGCACAACTTCTTCAATCGAGACGCCGTTTTCAGCCAGAATTTGCGTTGCTTTAGCCATGCTGCCGGGCTTGTCAGCAAGGGCAAGGCGAATATAGAACTCACTGGCCGGTGCATTTTCGGAAGCTGATTCTGTCATTTCCGAGACCGCTTTATCGAATAAGGGGCGTCCGAAACCGGCGGCGATATCGGCAATGTCCGCCAATACGGCAGATGCTGTCGCACCGCCACCTGCACCCGGGCCTTGCAACATGATGTCGCCAAGCGGCGCGGCGCTGATGCTGACCGCGTTCAGTTCATTGACCACTTGCGCCAAAGGCTCGCTCTTCTTGACCAGAACCGGTTCGACGCTGTGATACACGCCATTGCCGCTGCGCACCGCCATTGCGACCAAACGAATGACGCTATCAAACTCATCCGCAAAGGCGATGTCGGCAGCGGTGACCGCTTCAATGCCACTGACTGAGACATTGTCCAAATCGGGCGCGACGCCATAGGCCAGTGCCGACAAAATGGCGAGCTTTTGCGCCGCATCGACACCGCTAATATCGAGCGTCGGGTCGGCTTCGGCAAAACCCTTTTCCTGCGCTTCCTTCAGCGCATCGTCAAAAGACAGACCTGCCGCTTCCATGCGGCTTAAAATATAATTGCATGTGCCGTTCAAAATACCGCAAATGCGGTTGATATCATTACCCGCCAGCCCTTCGCGCAATGCCTTGATGATGGGAATACCACCGGCCACCGCTGCTTCAAACGCCAATGGCACAGCGCCGCCGACCGACAGTTTCGACAACGCGTCTGCATGAGCCGCCAGCATCGCTTTATTGGCCGTAACAACAGGCTTGTTCGCGTCTAAAGAGCGCTCCACCAAATCGAGCGCCGCGCCGCCTTCACCACCAATCAATTCGACCACAACATCGACATCTTCTTGTGTCGCCAAATCCGATGGGTCGGAAACGAATGAAACGCCGCTCAAGTCGACACCACGGTCTTTGTTTTCATCGCGGGCTGAGACAGCCACCAATTCAGCGCGCGGCACAGCACCGCTCAACAAGCGTGCTGCCACGGTTGCACCGACCGTTCCAAGACCGGCCAATCCGATACGCAGCTTTTCGCTCATGCGGATTTCTTCTTTTCCAGATGCGCGTCCATAAAGCGTTTGAGGCTGCGTCCGGCCTGACGAATACGCTGTTCATTCTCAACCAGCGCAAGACGCACATAATCATCACCATATTCGCCGAAGCCCATTCCCGGGGACACCGCAATATCCGCCTCTTTGATCAATAACTCACTGAACTCAAGCGATTTCATTTCGGCAAACGGCGCAGGAATTCGCGCCCAAGCAAACATGGTCGCAGGCGGCGGTGGCACATTCCAACCGGCGCGGTGGAACACATCAATCAGCACATCGCGACGTTCTTTATAAACCGCGCGTATCTCACGAATGGTTTCTTCCGGACTGTCGAGCGCAGCAGCAGCGGCAACCTGAATGGGCGTGAACGCGCCATAATCAAGATAGGATTTAATCCGTGTCAGCGCGCCGATAAGCCGCTCATTGCCTACGGCAAACCCCATCCGCCAGCCGGGCATGGAAAAAGTTTTCGACAGCGAGGTAAACTCAACTGCAATGTCTTTCGCACCATTGACCTGCAAAATAGATGGCGGTGGATTGTCTTCGTCGAAATAAATTTCGGCATAGGCCAAATCGGACAGCAAGATAATGTCGTGCTTTTTGGCATAGGCGACGACTTCTTTATAAAAATCGATATCGACAATTTCAGCCGTCGGATTGCCGGGGTAATTCAGCACCAATGCTTTCGGTTTTGGGTGGCTATGCACCACCGCTTGATCGAGAACGGTGAAAAAATCCTCACCCTCCTGCACCGGCAAATGGCGAATGGTTGCGCCTGAAATAATGAATCCGAATGCGTGTATTGGATAGGTCGGGTTTGGCACAAGAATAACATCACCGGGGTCGGTAATGGCCTGCGCCATATTGGCAAAGCCTTCTTTAGAACCCAGCGTCGCAATCACCTCAGTATCGGGGTTGAGCTTCACGCCAAAGCGGCGCTCATAATAACGCGCCTGCGCTTTTCGCAATCCGGCAATGCCTTTCGATGCCGAATAGCGATGCGTGCGCGGATTGCGAACCGTTTCAACCAGTTTTTCGACAATATGCTCCGGCGTCGGCAAATCGGGATTACCCATGCCGAAGTCAATAATGTCTTTGCCATCTGCCCGTGCCTGCGCTTTCAGCTTATTGACGCGCTCAAACACATAAGGTGGCAGTCTCTGGATGCGATGAAATTCGTGGTCCATCTTCTTCCCGTTCACTCTCAAAAAACCTTATTTGCAATTCAAATAAGGCATTAGCATGACTTTAGCCCGTCCTTAAAGACCTATGGGTAAAGCGGTTGCTGACCCAAGCCTGCCGTCTCGTCAAAGCCAAACATCAAATTCATATTCTGCACCGCCTGACCGCTCGACCCTTTAACCAAATTATCAAGCGTCGAGAATAATATCACCCGCCCGTCAATCCGGTCATCAAAGGCCGATAGAAGACAGAAATTTGACCCGCGCACATGCCGTGTCGCCGGTGCTTCATCAACCACCCGCACAAACGGTTTGTCGGCATAAAACGCCTGCCACGCCGCCTTCAAATCAGCCGCTTTCGCTTTATTGGCGCGGGCATAAACCGACACATATTCGCCGCGATTCATCGGCACGAGATGCGGCGTGAAATTAACCCGCACATCATCAATCCCTGCCGCTTTAGCGACTTCTTGCTCAATCTCCGGCGCATGGCGATGCGCTGCGACGCCATAAGCGTTCATGCCCTCAGCCACCTCCGAAAACAAGTTTTGTTCTTTCAGACTGCGCCCCGCGCCGGTCACACCGGATTTGGCATCAATAATCAAATCATCGGTGCTGAGCAGACCCGCCGTCAGCAAAGGCAGCAATGCCAGTAGCGCTGCTGTCGGATAACAACCCGGACAAGCAACCAGCCGTGCGTTCTTAATCGCGTCGCCATAATGCTCGCTCAGGCCGTAAACCGCCTCACCCAGCAGTTTTTGATTGTCGTGGGTGCGGCCATACCATTGGCGATAAGTATCGGCATTGTGCAGTCGAAAATCAGCCGACATATCGATAACTTTCACATTGTCAGGCAGCTTGGCGATGACATCTTGCGCGGTCGAATGGGGTAAGCCGCAAACCACTGCGTCGATAGTGCTCCAATCGGCATCTTCAGCCTTCACCAAATCAGGCACATCAAGGCCGCCAAATTGAGGGTAAATCTCAGCCAGCGCTTTACCGGCATGCGCATTGCCGGTCAGCAGCTTAATCTCGACATTCGGATGCATTGCGAGCAGGCGCACGGCATCGGCGCCGGTATATCCCGACGCACCAATAATGCCGACATTAATCTTGCTCGCGCTCATTTCATTTCCTTACGCGTCGGGGTCGTGATTGACCGCCATAATCTCGCCTTCGGCCATTAGCTGACCATCGACGAACACCTCGCCCTTGAATTTATAGGCCATGCCACGGCGGCGAATTTGCGTGACATGTATCCGCATCTGGTCGCCCGGCGTAACCGGATGCCGGAAGCGCACCTTATCGACCGTCATGAAGTAAATCAGCTTGGTCTCAATTGGGTTATCGCTGTCTTTGGCATGTTGCAGCACCAAAATCGCCGAAACCTGCGCAATCGCTTCAATAATCAGCACACCCGGAAAAATCGGATTGCCCGGAAAATGACCGGTGAACCATGGCTCGGAAGCGGTGACATTTTTTATGCCTACGCCCGATTGCTCGCCATTCATTTCCACCACACGGTCAACCAGTAAAAACGGATAACGATGCGGCAGGAAATCCATGATTTCCGTAATGGTGATACTGCTTCCTTCAATGTTTTCAGACATCGAATCCCCCATCAAGTTTCTCCTTTTTAATAACAAAAAAGGGGCCAAAAAGCCCCTTTTTCTTTCGCCCCATCGCTGAGGCAATGTGTAAAGAGGCTTAACGCTTCGAGAACTGGAAGCTACGGCGCGCTTTCGCTCGGCCATATTTCTTCCGCTCAACAACGCGGCTATCGCGGGTCAAGAACCCACCTTTTTTCAGCACAGGGCGTAAGCCCGGCTCGTAATAGGTAAGCGCTTTTGACAGACCATGACGCACCGCACCGGCTTGGCCCGATAGGCCGCCACCGCTAACGGTTGCAATCACATCAAATTGACCATTGCGCTCTGCGGCAACCAAGGGCTGGCGCAAAATCATGCGCAACACCGGGCGGGCAAAGAATGTTTCTTCTTCTTTGCCATTTACCGTAATCGTGCCGCTGCCCGGCTTAATCCATACGCGGGCAATGGCATTTTTCCGCTTACCCGTTGCATAGGACCGACCTTGCTCATCAATTTGCGGTTCTGCCGGTGTTACCGGCGTTTCAGCAACTGGCGCGGCAACGGTTTCGTCACCGGCAATCGCCGTATCGAGATTTTCCAGAGTTGTTTCTGTCGTTTCAGACATATTATGCCCTCACATTCTTGCTGTTCATGGCCGCGACATCTAACTGTTCGGGCGATTGTGCCTCATGCGGATGGTCACTTCCGGCATAAACTTTCAAATTGCTTAATTGCTGGCGAGCCAACGGGCCACGCGGCAACATGCGCTTAACCGCCATTTCGACAACCCGCTCAGGAAATTTGCCTTCCAGCACTTTCTCCGGCGTGGTTTCTTTAATGCCGCCCGGATATCCGGTGTGGCGGTAATATTTCTTGTCTGCCATTTTCTTGCCGGTGAACTTCACCTTGTCGGCATTGATGACAACGACGTGGTCGCCGCAATCCATATGCGGCGTGAATGTCGGCAAATGCTTGCCGCGCAAACGCGTTGCAATGACAGCGGCCAAACGACCGACAATCATGTTTTCGGCGTCAATGAGAATCCACTTTTTCTCAATATCCTCCGGTTTTGCAGAATATGTTTTCATCTGTCTCGTCCTAAACTTACCCCTTCGCGGGTATGAGCGATGTTTTAAGACGCAGAAAGGTAATTTGCAACGTCTAAATTCACTATTTTTATGAGTAAAAGCAATAGCTTATAAATTTGGTATTTATTTACCGTAGGCTAAATAGCTTGTTTATAAAGGATATGCAGATGCGTAACGGCAATGGCAAGCAACGCGACCGCGCCCAACTGATGCGCTGCCCCCAATGCCATTGGCACAGCCAGCATTAACGCGCTAACACCCAAAATAAATTGAAAGACCAGCGCGCCACCCAGCCATTTGGCCGATAAGGCAACTGCACCGCCAATATTAGAGGTCAGAACATGCACCACATGCCAACCGATAAGCGCCGTCAGCGCATAGGCTGCCATGCGATGATCGAATTGAACCGTGAGATGGCTTTCGAAAAAATTAAGCCAGAAAGGCTGGCTATCAAACAGGCCGGAAGGAATAAAATCACCGTCCATGAGCGGCCAATCGGTATAGGTTTTACCCGCATTAATGCCCGCCACCAGCGCACCGAGAAGCGATTGCATCAGCACGCCGCCGACAATAATCGCCGCCACGACAGATTTTTTGCCAAACCGCCCCTGCCCTTTTTCGCCGCGCCAATAATTCAATGCCAGCCACAAGCAGCCGGCAAAAATAATCAATGCTAATCCCAAATGCATGGCGAGACGGTATTGGCTCACATCAACCCGTTCAGTAAGACCGCTGGCAACCATATACCAGCCCATAAAACCTTGCAGCCCGCCCAGTGCGAACAGCGCCAGCAACGGCGCGAGCTGTGCGCGGTTGATTTTTTTCTGCACCAAAAACACGACAAACGGAATAAAGAAAACCAAGCCGACAATGCGACCGAGGAAACGATGCCCCCATTCCCACCAGTAGATGAATTTGAACTCGGCCAAGCTCATACCCATATTGACCAATTGATATTCGGGGATTTGCTTGTATTTCTCAAACTCGAGCAGCCAATCAGCCGTTGTAAAAGGCGGAATAGCACCCCTTATCGGAGCCCATTCGGTAATCGACAAACCGCTATCGGTGAGCCGCGTCAGACCACCGACCAGCACCATCAACATGACAAAACCGGCAACCGTAAACAGCCAGATGGCAATCTGGCGGTCATGCATGCTTGGCAGTGGTGTCGCGACTGAATTCATGAGCTTTATATAAGCCTTCTGCTGCCCCATCGCCTTGCGACCAAACATCGCTAGGCGGCAGGTAGAGGCAAGGCGCGCTTCATGATACATCAGCAGCATGTCTAAAACACGCGATACCAAATTCAATAAGCCGTGGCTGCCGATACGCGTGCGCAAGCTCATCGGCCTCGTCTTGATGCTTGTGTTGATTGTATTTTACGCGCTGCTTGTGATGACGGTCGCCGTTACCACCAGCGTGCCGGAAAACGGCATTGTCGAATTCTTCTATTATTTGGTCACAGGCATAGCGTGGGTTGTCCCCGCCGCAGCCATCATTTACTGGATGCAGCGACCCGACGAGCCTGAATAGGGTTTAGTCAGGACGCCCAAACTGAAAAATATTCAGTCCAATAATGGCGACAATAAAAATAACGATTGGCAAAATAGCAGACATTTTTCTCTCCAGCTTTGCGGTCAACTTAATGGTCGGAGCGGCGGGATTCGAACCCACGACCCCTAATCCCCCAGATTAGTGCGCTACCGGGCTGCGCTACGCTCCGACGTTTGCTGTCTTAGGAAGTTTCAACCGAAAAGGCAAGCCAGCCAACAGGCAAACAAGAGGGCAGCCTAATTGTCCTCGCCGACCAGCAAAATACGGGCTTGCACCAAATTTTGGCGCGCCGCTTCCAGCTTACTGCGTTTCGCCAAGCCGACTTCGGAAGACCCTTCACCGGGCTTTTGCCGCTGCGCACCCGAAGCCAGCGCGCGCACATCGGCGATGCCGTTTTCCTTCAGGTGCTTTTGCGCGCCCTTTATCGTCATGCCCTGCTCGTGCAGTAATTGTTTGATACCGGCAATCAACTCAACGTCTTCGGGGCGATAATAACGACGACCGGCGGCGCGTTTCATCGGCTTTATTTCGTCAAACTTGCTTTCCCAAAAGCGCAGCACATGAGGTTTCACATCAAGCGCTTCAGCCACCTCGCTAATCGTGCGAAAGGCGTCGTCTGATTTTCCCGAAGTCATAAAACCGTGCAGACCGACTTAGCCAAACTTAGCCAAGTCCAGACATTTTATTGATTTTATCTTTTAGAACGTGGCTGGCTCGAAAGCTGAGAACGCGGCGCGGGTCAATCGGCACTTCTTCGCCAGTCTTGGGATTGCGCCCCATGCGTCCACTTTTATGGCGCACCATAAATGAGCCGAATGATGAGAGTTTGACATCTTCGCCACGCACCAGCGCGGTTGAAATTTCGTCAAGCACGGTCTCGACAAGCTGCGCAGATTCACTGCGCGACAAACCGACCGTGTTGTAAACAACTTCACTCAAATCAGAACGTGTAACCGTTTTTCCCGCCATAATCCGCTCTCCTCAGCGAAGAGTTAAGCACAAGCCAAATTAGCCGTGCAAGAAAAAAAGGTAAGTAAAAGAGCGATTTATGCCCAGCGAATAAGATTGGCGCCCCAAGTCAGACCGCCGCCCATCGCCTCTAACATAATCAAATCGCCAGACGACACACGCCCCGATTTAACCAATTCATGCAACGCCAGCGGAATTGATGCCGCTGAGGTATTGGCGTGATCTTGAATCGTCACCACCGTCTTTTCAGACGGCAGGCCGATGCGCTTGGCGACCCCGTCGATAATTCGCTTATTGGCCTGATGCGGCACAAACCAATCAATATCCGCAACCGTCAAATCATGCTGCGCCAGCAGACTGTTTATTGCTTCGGCAATATTGCCGACAGCGTGGCGATAGACCTCGCGCCCCTGCATACGCAACTTGCCCGTCGTGCCAGTGGTTGACGGCCCGCCATCGACATAGAGCAAATCTTTCAAATTACCGTCCGAGCGCAAATAAGAACCGACAATATGCGGCTCATCTGCCGCCGCAAGTTCGGTTTCTTCGAGCACCACCGCACCGCCGCCATCACCAAACAAAACCGCCGTTGCGCGGTCAGACCAATCCAGCAAGCGGGTCATGGTCTCAGCCCCAATCAATAAAGCGCGGCGCGCCTGCCCGCTTTCAATCATCGCCGAAGCAACGCTCAACCCATAGATAAAGCCCGAACATACAGCCTGCACATCAAAAGCTGCGCCATGACTGATGCCAAGCTTTTGCTGCACCAATGCCGCCGTTGCGGGAAAGGTCAAATCGGGCGTGGTTGTAGAGACAATAATCATATCGATATCGTTGGCGCTGACACCCGCATCAGCCAAAGCCGCTTTGGCGGCAGACACGGCGAGGTCGCTGGTTGCCTCTCCCTCAGCCGCTTTGTGCCGCCGCTTGATGCCGGAGCGCGAGACAATCCATTCGTCGCTGGTGTCTAGCGTTTTCGACAAATCATCATTGCTGATAATCTCTTGCGGGAGATAGCTGCCAATTCCGATTATTTTTGCTTTTCGGGTCAATGCGCACCTTTATGTTGTCAAAACTCAGTCTAACGATTCAGCCCAAACATCGTCGAGCAAAACTTGAATTTTTTCAATACGCCGTGAGGTCTCGCCCAACATATCGGCATCGACCGCCTCAATCGCCACGTCAACCGCCGTGGCAAACCCGTCAATATCGGCACCGCCATGGCTTTTTACGACGACGCCGTTAAGGCCTAGAAACATGCCGCCATTGGCTGCGTTAGGGTCCATACGCGCGCGCAAGGCGGCAAAACCACTGCGGGCAAACAGATAGCCGATTTTTGTCATCAGCGAACTGCTCATCGCTTGGCGCAAATATTCCGCCATTTGGCGCGCCGTGCCTTCAGCGGTTTTTAGCGCGATATTGCCGGTAAAACCATCGGTCACCACCACATCAACATCGCCGCGCCCGATACCGTCGCCTTCGACAAACCCCTTAAAGTTCAATTCCGAACGCTCCAGAAATTCGGCGGCGCGCTTAACCTCATCAGTGCCCTTCATTTCTTCCGTGCCGATATTCAACAGGCCGATTTCAGGTTTCTTTAAACCGAAAAGCGTGCGCGCATAGGCTGCGCCCATCGCCGCGAATTGTAAGTATTGCGCCGCCGTGCCGCCAATATTGGCACCGACATCAAGCACGATGCTTTCCCCGCGCATGGTCGGCCAAATGCAGGCAATGGCCGGACGCTCAATACCCGGCTGCATGCGCAAAATGATTTTCGACATCGCCATTAATGCACCGGTATTACCGGCCGAAACGCTGGCTTGCGCCTCGCCTTCTTTTACCGCATGAATGGCCTTCCACATGCCCGAGGTCTTGCGACCGGCGCGCAGTGCGACGCTTGGTTTAGCGTCCATCGGCACATTTACATCGCAATGGATAATGGTTGATACGGCGGCCAGAGATTTATGCTTTTTCAATTCGGCATTAATCGCTGCCGCGTCGCCATATAGCAAAAAGGACGTGTGCGGACGCTCGCCTTGCGCGCGCGCGACACCGGCAATGGTGACGGACGGGCCAAAATCGCCCCCCATGACGTCTACAGCAATTACGGTATTAGCCACAAATCCCCTCTTTGCCGATACATTACAACAAAACGCCGAACTATATGCGCTTGTTTTACCTTTTTATCAAGCATCGCCCGCGTCATCATCTGACGGTTTTAACGCCGACAAAGCCGCAAACGGCGACTGCGCCTCGTCTTCGGCTTCAATTTCAGCGGCGCTTTGCCCATAGCCGTCAAATTCAACACCCTCGGCGCGCGGATAGGCCGGGATTTCCATCGCAAATAATTGCGTCACAGCCTCACCGATATCAGCCTGCCCATCTTGCATCGCTTCGGGCAACTCAGTCTCAAAATCATCTTCCGGCACAATATATTTGGCGACCATTTCTTGCGGTTGAAATTCGGCAGAGAAATCCTGCTCAATATCGGTCCAAAGCGGTTCCAGTGTGATGCCGCATAGCTGGCGCACCCGACCTGTTACTTTGCCCCCTGCATGAAGGCAATTATTGTCGAGCGGGGTCAGCAAAGCCTGAAAACCTAAATCGGCAACCTCCTCAACATTGAAACGTTGCGCCAGTCGGCTCAAAGTTTCCGCATCGGCTTGATAGTCGACTTCCCGGCCATTGGGCGGCACTTCATCATGCAGCACCAATAAGCTCATTTCGGCCTCGCCAAACGGCGCAGCATTGATTTCATCGTCGACGCTGCCTGCAATTTGTTCGTCGCTCATTGTGCAGCCTCAAACAACTGACCGGCCAAAATCTCATCAACGCTGACCTGCGCCAAATCGCTTTCGAGGGCCAAAAGATAGGCGGACAATGCCTGCATTTTTGCGTCATCGGCGACACCCACATCATCAGCACTATCGGGATAAAGATTGCGCGTTAATACGGCACTTAGCGCCGCCACCATGTCAGCGTTTTGTGTCGCCGGTGCTTCCTTGCCCAACGCTTCATCATAGGCCGCCGCGCGACCATAATAAGCCTCTGCCATTTTACGAATCCGTTTGCCAACGCCCAAATCACCGACACCCGCCTCGCGCATGGCTTGGTCCATATCGCGGAAGAAAATATCAAATAGTGCCTGACCGATATCATCGCGCGCCACTCCGGCGCTGCGCAGTCGGCGCAACACCAAATGCACATGTGCAGCCAACATATCAAAGCGGCCATCGAAGCTGTCCGGCACACCGCCCGCGCCATAATGGTCGGGCTTGCGCGCCTGCGCCATAATCGCCGTATAGGCGGGCGTTAAATCGGGGGCTTTTTTATTGAGCGAGAGGAAATCAAATAATCCCATAACTGTCTCCAAATACCGATTGAATTTTAGGTTGCCTCATAGGGCGTGATTGGCTACCCCTCTATACGTTCATTATAGGGTATCACTGATGCGAATTCGTCAAAAAACAAAAGATCGAACATTTAGACAGGCGGTCAATCGTCGCGGTCAATTATTACGCGCCGGTGTTTTGGCTCTGACCCTGTCGGCTTGCGCGCCGGTGATTGATAATCGCGGCTATTTTTTTGATAGCCGATCGGTCGACAGAATTAAAAAAGGCGAGACCACACAAAGCATTGTGCGCGAGAGTTTTGGGTCGCCGACAAGCGTCAGCAAAATCAACAATGAAGCTTATTACTATATTTACAGCCGCTTTCTGACCGAGAGCTATCGCGCGCCCAGAGAGGTTGAACGCAAGGTCTTGGCAATTTACTTCGATGGGCAAAAGACCGTTCGTGATGTCGGCATTTACGCTTTGCAAGACGGTATTATCGTTCCGATTGTCGAGCGCACCACCAAAACGCAAGGCACTGAGTTGACTGCGCTGCAACAAATCTTCAGCAATTTGGGTCGCTTTGGTGACAATTCACCCACTCAGTTCTAGGGCAGCCTTAAAACAGTCCTGAAATTTGCAATAAAAAACCCCGGCATATCGCTATGCCGGGGCTTGTTTTTCAATTGTGCCGTTTAATGCGCCAGAATGGCGAGCATCAACAGAGCAACAATATTGGTGATTTTAATCATCGGGTTAACCGCCGGGCCAGCCGTATCCTTATACGGGTCACCGACCGTGTCGCCGGTTACGGCTGCTTTGTGAGCCTCCGAACCCTTGCCACCGTGATTGCCATCTTCAATATATTTCTTGGCATTATCCCAAGCACCGCCGCCGGCAGTCATTGAGAGAGCGACAAACAGGCCGGTCACAATAACACCGAGCAGCATCGCACCGAGCGCCGAGAAAGCAGCCGAGCGGTCAGCAATTTGCTCAATAATAAAATACAAAGCAATCGGCGACAGCACCGGCAACATGGACGGAACAATCATTTCTTTAATCGCTGCGCGGGTCAGCAGGTCAACGGCAGCCGTATAATCCGGCTTCTCCGTGCCTTTCATAATGCCAGGCTTTTCTTTGAACTGGCGGCGCACCTCTTCAACAATCGCACCACCGGCACGGCCAACGGCCATCATGCCCATCGCACCGAACAGGTAAGGCAGCAAGCCGCCAATAAACAAGCCGGTCACGACATATGGGTTGGACAATGAGAAGTCCGGGGTCACATTGGCAAAATAGCTATACTGGTCGGCATTGGCCGTGAAGTATCGCAAGTCTTGCGTATAGGCCGCAAACAGCACCAGCGCACCAAGACCGGCAGAGCCGATAGCGTAACCTTTGGTCACGGCTTTGGTGGTGTTACCGACAGCGTCAAGCGCATCAGTCGTGTTGCGAACGCTTTCCGGAAGCTCAGCCATTTCAGCGATGCCACCTGCATTGTCGGTCACTGGACCGAATGCGTCGAGCGCAACAACCATACCGGCCAAAGCCAACATGGTGGTCACCGCAATGGCGATGCCGAACAGACCGGCGAGGTTATAGGTAGCAATAATGCCAACCACAATAACAATCGCCGGAAGCGCCGTGGCTTCCATAGAAACAGCCAAGCCTTGAATAACATTCGTGCCGTGGCCGGTCTCAGATGCTTTAGCAACCGATTTGACCGGACGGAAATTGACGCCGGTATAATATTCGGTAATCCAGATAATCAGGCCCGTAATACCAAGACCCAACACGCCGCAAAGATAAAGGCTCATACCGTCAAACACCTGACCTTCAATCACGCGCTGCGTGTCGAGGCCGATAACCGCGTCAGTAACGAAATACAGAGCGACAAGGCTCAGCACCGCAGAGGCGATGAAGCCCTTATACAGCGCGCCCATAATGGACTGGCTGGCTCCGAGGCGGACAAAGAATGTGCCTGCAATCGACGTGATGATGCAGGTCGCGCCGATAGCCAGCGGATACATCATCATGGTCAGCGCGTCTGCGGTGAAGAAAATCGCGCTCAAAACCATTGTGGCGACAATCGTCACCGCATAGGTTTCAAACAGGTCAGCCGCCATGCCGGCGCAGTCACCGACATTATCGCCAACATTGTCAGCAATGGTCGCCGGATTGCGCGGGTCGTCTTCGGGAATGCCGGCTTCGACTTTACCCACCAGATCGCCGCCAACATCAGCACCTTTGGTAAAGATACCGCCGCCGAGACGCGCGAAGATTGAAATCAATGAAGCACCGAAGCCGAGTGCGACAAGCGCGTCGACGACTTCGCGACTGTCAGGCGACAGGCCGAAACCATTAACCAATATAGAGAAGTAAACCGCGACGGCGAGAAGCGCCAGACCGGCAACCAACATGCCCGTTACCGCGCCGGACCGAAATGCCAGCGACAAACCGGCACCGAGGCTTTCAGACGCGGCTTGTGTGGTGCGCACATTGGCGCGCACGGAAACCAGCATACCGACATAACCGGCTGCGCCCGATAAGGTCGCGCCGACAATAAAGCCGGCCGATACTTTGGCGCCGAGGAGGAAGAAAACCAAAATGGCAATCACCACGCCGACAATACCGATAGCTCGATATTGGCGATTCAAATAGGCGGCAGCGCCTTCCTGAATGGCTGATGCAATTTCTTGCATACGCTCATTGCCGGCATCAGCCGCCATAATGCTGCGAGCCGTCGACATGCCATAAATAATGGCAAGCAAACCGGACCCGATAATAAGCCACATCAAAGTGCTCATGAGTAAATCCTCTTTGTTATGGGAATGACCTAAATCGGGCCAAACTTCCCTCCCCGTGTAAGTGAGCGAGGTATGCCAAAAAACACCCGCAATGGCAAGAAAAAGCACAAGAAAACACAAATTTACTCGAAACTTCGGTGAATTCATTAAAAGTGACGGAAACCGCGTTCGTCAGAGCCGATGTCGAGGGCGATGTCTCGGCCATCTGCCGCCTGCAAAATAACGCGGGGAGTTGCGCCTTTTTTGAAGCTACCAATGCGGCTCAATTTGGTGGCATGGCGTTCTGCCAGCGCGCGTAGGGCGTCGGCTTCAGCGCTTGGTGCGGTGAAGGCGATTTGCAAATCATCGCCGCCGGTCACTAAATCTTGCAAATTGTCATGCGCCCGCCCGTCGGCGGATAGCGGAATTAAATCGGCTTCGATTGTCATGCCACCCTGACTGGCGCGGCAAATATGCTCAAGGTCAGCCAGCAGCCCGTCCGATATATCAATCGCTGAAGTGGCGACACAACGCACCGCCTGTCCGAAATCAATCGGCGGTTGCGGGTCGGCATAGGCCGCCCCCAATGAAGGCAAAGCCAGAAACCCATCACCGATTGTGCCGGTGACATAGATATCGTCGCCATCATGCGCACCGCGCCGCGTCAGCATTTCTCCCTCAGGCAGCAAGCCGTGAACCGTTAATCCGGCGAAACCCTGCGCCGCACGCACCGTGTCGCCGCCCCAAAGCTGCATGTCATATTTTTCCAGCCCCGCGCCCAGTGTGGCGACGAAGTCTTTGAGGAAAGCCGTGTCCCAATTTTCCGGCACCCCCAAGTTCAAAAAGCAGCCATAGGGTTTGGCACCTTTGGCGGCGAGGTCTGATATATTGCATGCCAGCATGCGCCGTGCGACCAACGCCGCGTCGCCATCGATTGGAAAGTGAACCCCCGCCACCAGCATATCAGTGCTGATGACCAGCGCCTGCCCGTCAGGCACGATAAGCTGCGCCGCATCATCGCTGAGCCGCATTGCCGTTGGATTATCGGCAAGCGGCGCAAGCCATTCAGCAATCAGGCCGAACTCATCGATTTTTTCGTCATCTGACATTTTTAAGAGGCTGCGTCTTCTTTTGCCGCCAACCCTTTGGCTACATTATCGAGCAACGCATTTGCCATGCCGCCCTCGGCGCTGTCAAAAAAAGCATGCGCGATATCGGCATATTGCGAAACCACAACTTTCGGCGGGATTTGCGGCGCATGCAGCAGTTCCTGAACACCGCAGCGTAAAATTGCGCGCAACGTGCTGTCGAGGCGCGGCAGGCTCCAATTTTTCGCTAATTTGCCATCAATCAGACGGTCGATTTCGGTTTGATGCTCAACCACACCCCGCAGCACCAACTCAAAATGGTCGCCATCAGCAGCCGGCATTTCAATGTCATCAAGTCGGGCATCAAGACGATGCGCGCCAAACTCTTTAATCACCGCTTCAAGCGGGGTGCGGGCAATATCCATTTGATAGAGCGCTTGCACAGCCAGCAGGCGCGCCGAAGAACGGCTATCATGTGTATCAGCACTCATCAGTGGGGTTTAACCCTAAGACCAGCTATCGCGCAAGTACATCAGCGCCATAGCTGCTTTTGCCGCGCCGCCACCCTTGTCTTTGTCAGACATTTTGCAACGCGCCCAAGCCTGTTCGCTATTCTCAACAGTCTGAATACCATTGCCAATCGGCAGCTTGTCTTTAATACCAAGCTCCATCAGACCGCGCGCGCTTTCACCACATACGATTTCGTAATGCGTTGTCTCGCCACGAATGACCACGCCGAGCGCAACATAAGCGTCATATTTATTTGTCTCGGCGGCATATTTTATCGCTACCGGAACTTCCAAAACACCCGGCACGGACACACGTTCGTAAGCCACGCCCGCCGCATCAAGCGCGGCAATGGCACCTTCGGCCAGCGCATCAGCCATATCTTCGTAAAACCGAGCTTCGACCAGCAAAACCTTTTTCGACATCAGCCTCTCCTGTTTATTACTTATTGTCCGGCATTATCGGACGTTGCCCGACAATTTCCAAATCATAGCCTTCAAGCGCGACGACAGTGCGCGGCGTGTCGGATAATAATTCGATTTGGTGCAAACCGAGATCGGCAACAATCTGTGCGCCGACACCATAATCAAGCAGCCGCGTCGGCATCGGATCGCCGGTCGATTGCGGGTTTAAGCTGTCTGTAAACGGGGTTGGCGAGGTATTGCGAATAATTACCACAACGCCGCGCCCTTCCGCGTCAATCAGCTCCAGCGCTTTTTGGAAAATTCCGGCGCGCGGCATGCCGCTACCGGAAATATCGGCCACCAGATTTTCAGCATGAAAGCGTGTCAGCACCGGCTCGCTGCCTGAAATATCGCCCTTCACCAACGCGATATGCTCTTCATTGGCAATCGTATTCAGATAAATAAACGCCTTCATTTCGCTGCCATTGGCGAGCGAGAATGTATCTTCATGTATGCGCTGCACCAGCGTGTCATTGCGGCGGCGATAGGCAATTAAATCGGCAATCGTGCCCAGCTTCAGCCCATGAATTTGCGCGAATTGCACGAGATCAGGCAGGCGCGCCATCGTGCCGTCATCATTCATAATCTCGCAAATCACCCCAGCCGGATAAAGCCCCGCCAACCGCGCAATATCAACCGACGCTTCGGTATGACCGGCGCGCATTAAAACGCCACCATCGCGCGCCACTAGCGGGAAGATATGCCCGGGCGAAACAATGTCTTGCATGCCTTTGGTCGGGTCGATGGCAACCGAAACGGTTTTGGAACGGTCATGCGCCGAGATGCCGGTTGAGATGCCTTCGCGCGCTTCGATGGAAACGGTGAACGCAGTTTGATGGCGCGAACGATTATTTTGCGACATCAGTTCGAGGCCTAGCTGGTCGGCACGCTCTTGCATCAGTGTGAGGCAAATCAGCCCGCGACCGAATTTTGCCATAAAGTTAATCGCATCAGGCGTTGCCATTTGCGCCGGAATAATAAGGTCGCCCTCATTCTCACGGTCTTCGGCATCGACCAGCACAATCATTTTACCATTGCGCGTATCCTCGATGATTTCTTCCGCTGTGGAAATATACTGACTGAATTCGCTCATTTTGCGGCTCCCAATTCTTCTTCTGCTTGTTTCAGGCGCGCGACATAGCGCGCCAACACGTCGATTTCCAGATTGACGATATCGCCGGGTTTCGACAGTCCCCATGTTGTGACGTCTTGCGTATGGGGAATGAGATTGACCCCGAAAGTCAGACCGTCCACCTCATTCACCGTCAGCGACGTGCCGTCCAATGTCACCGACCCTTTGGGGGCGATGAACGGCATAAGCTCGGCAGTGGTCTTGAAGGTGTAGCGTTGGCTATCACCCTCCGGCGTAATGGCGGCGATTTCAGCCAGCCCGTCGACATGGCCGGAGACAATATGCCCGCCCAGTTCATCACCCATTTTGAGGGCGCGCTCGAGATTGAGTTTGGTGCCATCGCGCCAATCGCGCGCTGAGGTGACATCGAGCGTTTCTTTTGAGGCTTCTACGGCAAACCAATCGCCATCATCGCCCTTGCCTTTTTCAATCACCGTCAAGCAGACACCCGAATGGGCAATCGATGCGCCGAGCTCAATCGTGTCGGTATCGTAGGCGGTCAACACGTCAAACCGCGTATCGCCGCTTTGGGTTACTTTGGCAATGGTTCCAATATCAGTGATAATTCCGGTAAACATCAGGCATCCTCTTTATTGCGGTAATAATGGCTATATGTGTCATCAGCCAGACGATGCGCGGCGACCAATGTAAAGCGCGCCAAATCCAGCCCCATGCGTGATATATCACTTTCTCCGTCTAATTCTATTTGATGCGGCGCTTTAAACAGCGCCAGTTCATCAACCAAATCAGCCGACAGAAAAGCCGCCGCCAGTTTCGGCCCACATTCGAGCATAGCGCGGGTTATGCCGCGCGTAGCCAAATCGTTCAGCACGACTTGAGGGGGTTCGTCATTATAATGCAGCACGGTTTCTGATTTTGACCGCTTTGCCAGCTTACTCTCGGTTGGCAAATCGCTGCGCCCCATCACCACCGGCACGGGCGATGCGTCGCTCAATCCGGGCAGGCGGCAATCGAGCGACGGGTCATCTTCGAGGACCGTGCCGCTGCCGGTGATAATCGCGTCATGTTGGGCGCGTAATTTATGTCCCATTTGGCGCGATAGCTCTCCGGTAATCCATTTATCCGTGCCTGACGGGGTGCGCATAAATCCATTGTCGCTGACCGCCAATTTTAAGGTGACCATTGGGCGGTCATCGGTCTTGCTAAGCAAAAAGCCACGCTGGTCGCGCCGTGCCGCATCGCTCAACACGTCGCGGTCGACTGCAAGACCCGCATCGCGCAACATCGCTGCGCCACCGCCATTAACGCGCGGGTCGGGGTCATCAATCGCATAAACCACGCGGGCAATGCCCGCCTCAATCAAGGTCGTCGCGCAAGGCGGGGTTTGCCCCTCATGCGCGCACGGCTCCAGCGTCACATAGGCGGTTGCACCTGTTGCCGCTTCACCCGCCGCTGCAATAGCCATCGCCTCGGCATGCGGTCGCCCGCCTTTTTGCGTGATGCCGGTGGCAATCACCTGACCGTCTTTAACCAGCACACAACCGACCGACGGGTTGGGCGCGGTTTGTCCCAAGCCTAAACGACCAAGCGCCAAAGCTTGTCGCATGAAATCTTCGTCTGATTTTGTCGCCATTTGCGGCACTGTCTTCTCCCCTTTGCGGGGAGGCGGCTATGGGTCGGGCTGACCGCTCATTTCCCCGAGGAATTCTTCAAAATCTTTGGCTTCGCGGAAGTTTCGATAGACCGAGGCAAACCGCACATAAGCCACTTGATCGAGCGCATAAAGCCCTTCCATCACCAATTCGCCGACCATTTTGGCCGGAATTTCGGACTCGCCCAGATTTTCCAAGCGACGCACAATCCCAGATACCATACGTTCAATTCGTTCCATCTCAACGGGGCGTTTTCGCAGAGCGACTTGCACAGAACGCATGAGCTTATCGCGCTCAAACGGCACTTTTCTGCCGGTATTTTTAATAATGGTCAGTTCGCGCAATTGAATACGTTCAAAGGTTGTAAAACGACCACCGCAATCGGCGCAAACACGGCGACGTCGAATAACCGTGTTTTCTTCGGTCGGACGGCTGTCCTTTACCTGCGTATCAGCATTCATGCAGTAGGGACAGCGCACAAAAAACCTCTAGTAAATCGGGAAACGGGCGCATAGCGCCTCAACTTCGGCTCGCACGGCGGCTTCTTCTTCCGCCGCCGCTTCGCCGCCATTGGCGGCCACAGCATCGAGCACGCGAGCAATTAAATCACCGACCTTTTGAACCTCGGCAACGCCAAAGCCCCGCGTTGTGCCGGCCGGTGTGCCGAGACGCACGCCCGATGTCACCATTGGTGGTGCCGGATCAAACGGCACGCCGTTTTTATTGCAGGTAATGAAAGCGCGCTCCATCGCCGCTTCGGCGATATCACCGGTAAGCCCTTTGGGGCGCAAATCGACCAGCACCAGATGATTATCCGTGCCACCCGAAACAATATCGAGGCCATGCCCCATCAACGTGTCGGCCAGTGCTTTGGCGTTTTGAACAACTTGCTGGATGTAAACCTTGTAGTCGGGCTGCAAAGCCTCACCAAAAGCAACCGCTTTGGCGGCAATCACATGCATGAGCGGACCGCCTTGAATGCCCGGAAAAATCGCCGAGTTAAACTTTTTGCCCAGCGCTTCATCATTAGTCAGAATAATGCCGCCGCGCGGGCCGCGCAGGGTTTTGTGCGTCGTGCTGGTGACTGCATGGGCATGCGCCAACGGACTGGGATGCGCGCCACCGGCAACAAGACCTGAAATATGCGCCATATCGACCAGCAAATAGGCACCGACAGCATCGGCAATTTCGCGGAAGCGTTTAAAATCAATAACGCGCGGATAGGCTGACCCACCGGCGATAATCATTTGCGGCTTGTGTTCTTTGGCAAGGCTTTCCACCTCGTCATAATCAATCAGATGGTCGTCTTCGCGCACGCCATATTGCACCGCGTTGAACCATTTGCCCGATTGATTGGGCTTTGCGCCATGCGTCAGGTGACCACCGGCAGCAAGGCTCATGCCCAAAATCGTATCGCCCGGTTTAATCAAGGCGGTCATCACCGCTTGGTTGGCTTGCGAGCCGGAATTCGGCTGCACATTGGCATAGGCGCAATCATAAAGTTTTTTGACCCGCTCAATAGCCAGGCTTTCGGCGACATCGACATGCTCGCAACCGCCATAATAACGTCGCCCGGGATACCCCTCAGCGTATTTATTGGTCAGCACTGAGCCCTGCACTTCAAGCACGGCGCGCGACGCTATGTTCTCCGATGCAATGAGTTCGATTTGATTTCGCTGGCGACCCATTTCAAGGCCGATGACATCGGCAATATCGGGGTCACGCGAGGCCACATCTTGCGTGAAAAAATCATTTTCCAAACTGTCAATCTTGCTGGATTCTGACATTGAATTCCCTTTCAAATCGATTGTCGAGCGACTCGTCAATTGACTTTCATTTAGCACAAAGCACAGGGGCAAAAAAGCGTCGCGAACGGCCAAACCGCCGCAGGTCAACTTCATACACAAAAAACCGTCTCTTATGAGGGGCTTACCAGAGATTGCGCGATTGCAGCACTTGCTTGAGCAGCGCGCAATCATCGGTCATCAACCCGTCCACGCCCATATCGAGTAATTCATGCATGGTCGATTCGTCGTTAACCGTCCAAACATGCACTTGCAGGCCGCGCTTATGCGCATAGGCAACCGAGGCGGGCGTGACCATTGGCACGCCATATTCGCGCACCGGAAATTGCAAGCAGCGCGCCCGAAAGCGCAATGGCAAACGAAACTTCATGCCCAGCATAAAACGCGCCGCGCCGCGCGGGCCGACGCTGTGGCACACATTACCGACCATGCCGAGCACCGCCTTAATGCGCTTGTCGGAAAACGCACCGATGCATACGCGCTCATGCGTCCGCGTTTGGTTTATCAGCCTGCCGAGCGGCTCGACCACCGGCCAATCTTTGGCATCGATATTGAAGTGCGCATCGGGAAACCGCTCAAACAGTTCCGCCATTGTCGGAATATGATGATTACCCGCCACTTTCAGCTTATCAATCTGGCTGGCGGTAAGGGTTGAGATGGCGACATCGTCGCCTTCAAAATCAGGCACCATGCGGGACAAATTATCATCGTGAAACGCATACACCACCCCGTCTTTCGAAGCATGCACATCGGTTTCGAGATAGCGATAGCCCTGCCCCACCGCATCGTCAAAAGCCGCGACGGTGTTTTCGGGCGCGTTGCGGTCGCCGCCACGATGGGCAAAGGCCAGCACCCCGTCATGATCAAGAAAGGAACAGTCGGCTTTCGGACGCATAAAAAACTCCAACAAATTTGCTGACAGCAGCGATAATCCTCGTTAGCTTCCTACCATGATTATTGAGACCATAACTGCAAGCCCTTATCTCACCGGTGCCGTAACTGCCGCCGTTTTGCTGACGGGCGTTTGGATTACCAGTCTGATTATAAAAGACGCGAGCATTATCGATATGTTTTGGGGTGGCGGCTATGCGCTGATAGCGCTGGCTACGCTGCTGACCGCGAGCAATCTCAGCCTCATCGGCATGCTGACCGGCCTCGCCGTTATCGCTTGGGGCGGGCGGCTGTGGCTGCATCTGTTCACGCGCTGGCGGCGCGAGGGCGAAGAGGATTATCGCTATCAGAAAATGCGCGCTTATCATGGCGACAAGTTTTGGTGGCGCAGCTTGTTCACCGTTTTCACCTTTCAAGGTGTTTTGATGTGGCTGGTCTCAATGCCGTTTTTGGCGGCGTTTCATTTCGGCGGCGATGCGGCCCTGCCCGGCCTAGCCATTGTATTTTTATTGGTCGCGCTGGGCGGGCTTTATATGGAAGCCAGCGCCGACATTCAACTGACCAAGTTTCGCGCCATGCCCGACAAGCCGCCGCTGCTGGATAGCGGCTGGTGGAAATATACCCGCCACCCGAATTACTTCGGCGATGCGGTGTTCTGGTGGGGCATTTACGGCGCGGTGGTGGCTGCCACGCCGGAAGCGATTTGGACGATTTTCGCGCCCATTTTGATGAATTATCTGCTGGTTAATGTGTCGGGTGCCGAAATGCTGGAACGCCGCCTGAAAAAGAAACCGGGCTATACGGAATATATGCAGCGCACAAATAGGTTTGTGCCTAAGGTTTGGTAGGCTAGAGCGCGCTAGGGCATCAAGTTGCCAAGTGCCTTTAGCCAAGCTCCCTGATAATCCCCGAAAAGTCGAGTTCGGCGTGTCCGGCTTCTGCCATTTGCGTGTAAAGCTCGGTCGCGCGTTGGCCCATCGGCGTGGCGGCATCGGCACTGGCTGAGGCCTCTTGCGCCAGCAGCAAATCCTTCAACATCATGGCGGCGGTGAATCCGGCGGCGTAATCATTATTCGCCGGGCTGGTGGGCACCGGCCCGGGCGCGGGGCAATAGCTGGTCATGCTCCAGCACTGGCCCGATGCGGTCGATGAAATATCGAACAGGGTTTGCGCGTCCAGCCCCAGCTTTTCGCCGAGCTTAAACGCCTCTGCCGTGCCAATCATCGAAATGCCGAGCAGCATATTGTTGCAAATCTTGGCGACCTGCCCATTGCCGCTGCCGCCGGCGTGAAAAATATTCTGCCCCATAATATCAAGCACCGGCTTGGCGGCAGCAAAAGCCTGCGCCGCGCCACCCACCATAAAGGTGAGCGTGCCCGCCGCCGCTCCGCCGACACCGCCCGACACCGGCGCATCGACCATCGGAAATCCCGCCGCCTCGGCTGCGGCCGACACCGCGCGCGCCGTGTCGACATCAATGGTCGAGCTGTCAATCAGCAGCGCGCCCGACGGGGCATTGGCAATCACCCCATCTGCCGCCGTGTAAACGGCGCTCACATGCTTGCCCGCAGGCAGCATGGAAAAGACAATCTCAGCCTCGGCCACCGCCTCGGCAATGGTGTTGGTGGTGGTTGTGGCGGCGTTGCCGCCCGCTTCGGTGAGAGCGGTTTTGGCAGCGTCTGACAGGTCAAAGCCGGTCACGTCATGGCCCGCAGCGACCAGATTTTTCGCCATCGGCAAACCCATATTGCCCAAACCGATAAAGGTGATTTTGCTCATCATGTTCTCCCTAAAAGGTCAATTCATCTTCCGCGTCATCGTCGCCCAGCGGCGCGAAGATCGCGTCAATGTCTTGGCATGGCGTCCAGTTGGGGGCGCCATCTTTTTCCAAAATCGTGGCGCGCACACCCTCGTAAAAATCCGCTTGCGCCATGATGCGCGTCACGGCGCGCATCTCAATCCGCATACATTCATCAAAATCTTGGGCAATGCCGTCGCGCATTTGCCGCAGAGCCACCGCCGCGCTGGTCGGCGATTTGGTGTTGATGGCGGCGGCTTGTTGCTGCGCCCAGCCCCCCTTGCCTGAAGCGGCATCAGCCTCGAGCGCAGCCTTTATGTCCGCCATGCTGTCACCGGTAAACAACCGATCAATATCGCCCTGTTGCGCGGGCAGCGTCGCCCCCTCAGGCGCAATGTGATGCGCTGCCAATATAGCCGACACATCGCCGCCCGCACTCAGCGCGGCCTTCAATTTGTCGATATTGTCAGACGGCGTGTAATGCGTTGCCACACCGGCGACAAAACTGTCTGCCCCGCGCAAGCGCGCGCCCGTCAGCACCAGCCATGCGCCGGTCTGACCCGGCAAGCGCGGCAGAAAATACGTGCCACCAACATCGGGCAGCAGGCCGATGCCGGTTTCCGGCATGGCAAACATTGTGCGCTCAGTGGCGACACGATAAGCGCCATGCACCGACACGCCCACGCCGCCGCCCATCACAATGCCGTCAATCAGCGAGATATATGGCTTCGGATAGGTTTTTATGGCGCGGTTCAGTTGATATTCTTCGCGGTAAAATCCGGTCGCCTCGGGCGCGCCCGCTTTGCCCCAATCATGCAGCGCGCGAATGTCGCCACCGGCGCAAAAGCCCTTCTCGCCCGCTCCCTCAATGACAATGTGCTCGACCGCGTCATTCGTCGCCCATTCAGCCAGCACCGGCTTCATCAGCCGCACCATATTGAGCGTCAACGCGTTCAGCGCATCGGGGCGGTTGAGCGTTATCACTCCGCTTTTGCCGACAATATCGAACAGCACTTCTTGGGTCATTATTTTAGCAAATCCCGCGCGATAATCATGCGCATGACTTCATTGGTGCCTTCGAGGATTTGATGCACCCGCAAATCGCGCACCATACGCTCGACTTCATAATCTTGCAGATAACCATAGCCACCGTGGATTTGCAGCGCCTCATTGGCGATATTGAAGCACGTATCGGTGACAAAGCGTTTCGCCATCGCCGATTTGCGCGTCTTCTCAGGCTTGCCGTCATCGAGCGTTTTGGCGGCTTCATAAAGCATCAGCCGCGCTGCCTCCAAATCGGTCGCCATATCGGCGAGCTTGAACTGAATGGCCTGAAAGTCAGATATCGACTGACCAAATTGCTCGCGCTCCTTAGAATATTCCAGCGCCTTGTCAAATGCGCGTTGCGCCGTGCCGAGCGAACACGCAGCAATGTTCAGCCGCCCGCCATCAAGCCCCATCATGGCAAATTTAAAGCCCTCGCCCTCTTCGCCGATGCGGTTTGCCACCGGCACACGACAATCCTCGAAAATCACCTGCGCGGTCGGCTGATTGTTCCAGCCCATTTTCTTTTCGCTCGCCCCGAAGGACAGGCCGGGCGTGCCCTTTTCAATAATGAAACAGCTTACCCCTTTCGGGCCATCATCGCCCGTGCGCACCATCGCAACATAAATGTCAGATACACCGGCACCCGAGATAAAGGCCTTTGTTCCATTCAAAACATAATCATCGCCATCGCGCACAGCGCGGCTTCGCATCGCACCGGCATCAGAGCCGGAACCCGGCTCGGTTAAGCAATAGCTGGCAATTAAATCCATTGAGGTCAGACCCGGCAGATATTTGGCGCGCTGCGCGTCATTGCCGAAACTGTCGATCATCCAACTTGCCATATTGTGAATGGTCATATAGGCGGCGGTCGACGTGCAGCCGCCCGAAAGGGCTTCAAAAATCAACGCCGCATCAAAACGCGACAAGCCCGAGCCACCATGTTCTTCGTTGAGATAAATACCCGCAAAACCCAACGTTGCCATTTCCTTCAGCGTATCGACCGGGAAATGCCGTTCTTCGTCCCATTGCATGGCATAGGGTGCAAGCTTATCGACCGCAAAACTGCGCGCCATGTCTTGAATGGCAATTTGCTCTTCGCTCAGCATAATATCTCCCAAAAGCCTCCACCCGTTTTGACTTGAGTGGCAAGATAATGGAAACATTGCCCGAGGGCTACAGTCAGGCTATGTAAATGACATATTTTATATGGGTATCAATAATATGATGCGACGATTATTTCCCGCGACGCGCATGCGTCGCCTTCGACAGACCAATTGGTCTCGTCGTCTGGTCACCGAAAATATGCTTTCGGTGAACGATTTGATTTGGCCGATTTTCATAACTGAGGGTGAAAACCAAACCGAGCCTGTCGCCTCTATGCCCGGTGTCGCAAGGCTGAGCATTGATTTGGCGGTCGACGCGGCGAAACAAGCCGCTGCGCTGGGTATTCCGGTTATTGCGCTGTTTCCCAACACACCAGATGCGGCGCGCTCGGATAATGGGGAGGAAGCATTG
>JAKMCZ010000189.1 GCA_022428185.1 Alphaproteobacteria bacterium
GATAATCACGCAGCCTGCCCCCTCGATCACGAATTTTGCCGCGCCATCGTAAGGTTTGACCAGTTTTTTGGCGATTGCATCCACGGCTGCGGCAATCAAATCGGACATTGGAATTTCTCTTTCATAACGCGGCCTCACCGCAAGGATTTTGAAAATCAGGACTGGATGTCGCGTGATTGGCTGCTAACTTCTCACTTATGATGTGGCTATTTCGGATCAGCTTCAACATCCTGATCGCGGTATTTTCAATAAATACGGCCCTCTGCGGTGCTGCCCTCGCACAATCTGCCCCTGCTGCACCAAGTGAGGAGGCTGCATCCGATGCAAGGCTCGCCTCGCTGTTGAGCGAGTTGCAAAGCCCCGTTTTGCCCGATTGGGAACGGGTCGAAGCCGAAATCCTGAACCTTTGGTCGCGCTCGGGCTCCCCCGCGGTGGATTTGTTGCTGCGCCGTGGCAGGCAGGCCATAGCGCGGGGGGATTATTCCGCTGCATTGACCCATTTGACGGCCTTGACCGATCATGCGCCTGAATTTGCGGAAGGCTGGAACGCGCGCGCGACCCTATTTTATGAAATGGGGGATTATGGCCCAAGCCTTGATGATATCGCGCGCACTTTGGCCCTGAACCCCAATCATTTTGGGGCGCTCACGGGATTGGGCATGATCATGGAGCAGGTGGAGGCCTATTCCCATGCATTGGACGCTTTTCGTGCCGCGCGCGCTATACATCCGCATCGCCCCGACCTAGAACAGACAGTGGAGCGGCTGGAGCGCCAGCTTGACGGAATCAGCCTCTAGGCAGGAGGCGGGCAGGGCTCTGCCTAAAACGGGCAAGATGGGCGGCATGACGGGCACATTGATGGGCCAAGGGCGGATCGCTGCCGTATTAGGCCCCACCAATACGGGCAAAACCCATTACGCCATCGAGAGGATGTTGGCGCATCGCTCTGGCGTGATTGGCCTGCCTTTGCGCCTCCTGGCGCGCGAAGTCTATGATCGCATCGTGGCCATACGCGGCCCTTCCGTGGTCGCGCTGATCACGGGCGAGGAACGCATCATTCCTGATCGCGTGCAATATTGGGTCTGCACAGTCGAGGCGATGCCCACAAATCACGCATGCGATTTTTTGGCTGTGGATGAAATCCAACTTTGTGCTGATCCAGAGCGGGGCCATGTCTTTACCGACCGCTTGCTTCACGCGCGGGGCCTGCATGAGACGTTGTTTCTGGGCGCAGATACGATGCGGGGCGCAATCGCGGCGCTTGTGCCGAAGGCGCAATTCCTGAGCCGAGAACGCTTTTCTGAACTGACCTATACTGGCTCAAAGAAACTGTCGCGCATGTCGCCGCGCTCGGCCATTGTCGGGTTTTCGGTTGAAAACGTCTATGCCATTGCCGAGCTTTTGCGCCGCCAAAAGGGCGGTGCTGCGGTTGTGATGGGTGCGCTTAGCCCGCGCACACGCAATGCACAGGTCGATTTATATCAAAACGGCGATGTTGAATTTCTTGTGGCTACGGATGCCATTGGCATGGGGCTTAATCTGGATATCAAGCACGTGGCCTTTTCGGGTCTGCGCAAATTTGATGGCCGCAAGATGCGCGATTTGGCCCCGAATGAATTGGGTCAGATCGCGGGCCGCGCGGGCCGTCATACTTTGCCAGGCACATTTGGTGTCACGGGCGAGGCAAGCCCATTAGATGATGAAGTGGCCAAAGCCATCACCGAGCATCGTTTTGCCCCTATCCGCAAATTGCAATGGCGCAACAGTCGCCTGTCATTTGGATCAATTTCGCGTCTTTTGATGTCTTTAGAGGCGCAAACCGACAACGAATGGCTGACGCGGGCGCGTGCAGCCGATGATGTCATCGCGCTGCGGACGCTTTCGGAACGGGCCGATGTGACCCATCGGATCAGAGATGCCCAAGATGTGCGGCTTTTGTGGGATGTATGCTGTATCCCTGATTTTCGGGGGATTAGCCCCGCTGAGCATAGCAGCCTCTTGGCGGGTATCTTTCAATATTTGCATGAATTGGGCCGCGTGCCTGATGATTGGCTTGCGCGGCAGGTGAAGCGGATTGATCGGCAAGATGGCGACATTGACACATTATCGAAACGCTTGGCTTATATCCGCACATGGACATTTGTCGCACAACGTGCTGCTTGGGTGGATGATGTCGCGTATTGGCGCGAGGAAACCCGTGCGGTAGAAGACCGCTTGTCAGATGCGCTCCATGAGCGACTGACCCAAAGATTTGTCGATCGG
>JAKMCZ010000111.1 GCA_022428185.1 Alphaproteobacteria bacterium
GGTATTCATCTCGATAAAGAAGAATTCGCCATCCTCGTAAAGGAATTCCATCGTGCCGACGCCAAGATATCCCATCTGGCGGGTGGCTTCGGCGGCGATACCACCAATACGCGCGCGCTGTTCGGCGGAAAGGGCTGGCGATGGCGCTTCTTCAAAAAGTTTTTGATGACGGCGCTGAACCGAACATTCGCGTTCGCCAAGATGCACAACATTGCCATGCGAGTCGGCAATGACCTGCACTTCGATATGGCGTGGCTGGCCAAGATAACGCTCAAGGTAAACCGTATCATCACCAAAGGCGGCTTTGGCTTCGGCGCGTGCAGCCGAAAAGGCCTCGCCAAGGTGATCAGCGGTCTCGGCCACTTTCATGCCGCGTCCCCCACCACCTGAAGCGGCCTTGACCAAAAGTGGATAGCCGACATCCTTGCCAATGCGTTGCGCCTCGGGAAGTGTGTGAACGGCACCGGGCGAGCCCGTAACAAGTGGCAAGCCGGCGTCGGCGGCGGTAATCTTTGCCTCTACCTTGTCACCCATTGCCCGAATATGGCGTGTTTCCGGACCGATAAAGGTCAGGCCGTGGGCCTTGACGATCTCGGCAAAGTCAGCGTTTTCCGACAGAAATCCAACACCGGGATGCACAGCATCAGCGCCGGTAATGCCTGCCGCGCTGAGGATGGCGGGGATGTTGAGATAAGAATCGGTACCACTAGGTGGGCCAATACAAACCGACTCATCGGCCAGACGGACCGGCATCGAGTCTATGTCTGCGGTTGAATGCACGACCACAGATCGGATTTCCATCTCTTTACAGGCGCGCAATACGCGGAGGGCAACATCGCCGCGATTTGTTATCAGGATCTTTTTGAACATTACTCGATCACAATCAAAACTTGGTCAAATTCGATAGGCTGGGCGTTCTGGACCAAAATATTGGTGACCTTGCCGTCGCTTGGCGCGGTAATCGGGTTCATTACCTTCATCGCCTCAACGATAAATAATGTTTGGCCTTTTTTCACGCTCGCCCCAAGGGTTACGAACTCGTCTGCGCCCGGCTCTGGTGCGGTGTAGATGGTGCCAACCATTGGTGACTTTACCGCGCCTGGATGATCACCAGCAGGTGCGGCGGCGCTATCGGCGGCGGGTGCGCTAGGCGCGGCGGCGGCCGGTGCGGCGGCGGCAACTGGCGCAGGGGCAACAGCGGCCACTGGGGCGGCGCCTGTCACACGAGACAAGCGCACAGACACAGCGTCAGTTTCATATTCTAATTCCGCAAGGCCCGCGTCATCGAGAATATCGGCAAGGGCTTTTACCAGATCGGTATCAGGTGATGATGTGGTTTTAGGGGCTTTGGCCATGAAGAAGGCTCCGTATCTAGTCGTGAAATGAGTGAGTGCTTACCGCCTACGCGCCAGCATTTGTAATATCGGCAACGGCAGAAATTGCCATCGTGTAGGAGCTAACGCCAAAACCGGCGACAACACCTTTTGATATAGCCGTGATGAGAGATTTATGCCGGAATTCTTCCCGCGCATGGGTGTTGGATATATGCACCTCGATGACGTCACCGGGAAATAGTGCCAGCGCATCGCGCAGGGCAACAGATGTATGGGTCAACCCAGCCGCGTTAATGATAATCCAGTCAAATTTGTTGCAAGCATCGTGGATGGTGTCGATCAATGTGCCTTCGGCATTTGCCTGCATAAAGTCTATCGCAAGATTGCTAGCCTTGGCCGCACTTCGACATTTGGCCTCGATGTCGGCCAAGGTCAGATGCCCGTATATGCCCGGCTCTCTGGTGCCAAGCATATTTAGGTTCGGGCCGTTCATCACGAGTATTTTGGTTTGCTGTTGCATCGGCTAACAATACCATTTTTTCTCAGAAGTGCGAGTGTAAACTCATCGATGTGAATGAGCTATCGTAACCTCGTAACTCTACCAGTAAAACGTCGTGTTGGGCGGCGCCTATTAGCTGTTCTTTGCGCGTTCATCAGCGATGAGGCGGCGCAGTTCGTCAATGCCGATCGCCCCGGGGACCACTGTGTCACCAATGACAAGCGCAGGTGTGCCGT
>JAKMCZ010000179.1 GCA_022428185.1 Alphaproteobacteria bacterium
GATTTGCGCGGCAAAAATGTGCTGGTGGTCGGGGTCGGCAATTCGGCAATGGATATCGCCTCAGAAGTGGCGCAACGTCCGATTGCCAAAAAATGTTTCGTGTCGGCGCGGCGCGGGGTTTGGGTGCTGCCCAAATATCTGAATGGCGAACCGGCTGATAAATCGGTGATGCCCGCTTGGATGCCGCAAAAGCTGGGGCGCAAGCTCGGGCAAATCGTTATCAAAAAAGCCATTGGCAATATGGAAGATTATGGCCTGCCCAAGCCCGACCATGATGTGCTGACGGCGCACCCGTCGGTCTCGGGCGAGTTTTTGACGCGGCTGGGCTGCGGCGATGTGACGGTGAAACCGGCGCTTGAGCGGCTTGATGATGATGGTGTGCGTTTTGCTGATGGCAGTCGTGAAGAAATCGACGTGATTATCTGGGCTACCGGCTATCGCATCTCATTTCCGTTTTTGCAGCAAAATGCGCTGGCGGTGGAAGACAATAAATTTCCACTTTATCGGCGCATGGTGAAACCGGGCTGGCGCAATTTGTTCTTTGTCGGTCTGGCGCAGCCTTTGCCGACATTGGTCAATTTGGCTGAGCAGCAATCGAAATTCATTGCCAATGTGCTGGCCGGAAATTATGCCATGCCCGACAATGCGGCGATGGAAAAGCAGATTATTGCCGATGAGCAGGTTTATCTTGGTCACTATTATGACAGCGAGCGGCATACAATTCAGATTGACTTCAATAAATATGTAAGCGATTTGAAAAAGGAATTACGTGGCAATTGGGTCGCCGGTAGCTGACGCATACTGCCGGTGATTGAGGGGGATATCATGACCAAACATGTTTTGCGGCTGATGGCTGCGCTATTTTTGACATCATTTCTAATCGGCGCACAGGCGGCCGATATCAGCGCGAAGGCACCCAGTGCGGCGACCAAATCGGCGCATCAAAAAGTCATCGATCGATTGCCGTTTGAAAACACCGAAGATTTTAAATTGGCGACGCGCGGGCAATTGGCAAAGCCGGAAGCTTTGGTGATTAAAGACGCGACCGGTCGCGTGGTCTGGGACATGACCAATCTGGACTATCTCGACGGCACGCGCCCCGACACGGTGAACCCCAGCCTATGGCGACAAGCGCGCCTCAATGCCATTCACGGCCTGTTTGAGGTGACGGAAGGCATTTACCAAGTGCGCGGCTACGACCTCGCCAATGTGACGTTTATCAGAGGCGATACGGGTTGGATTGTGGTCGACCCGCTGACCGCAACCGAAACCATGAACGCGGCCAAAAAGCTGGTCGACGGCCATTTCGGCCAGCGTCCGGTAAAGGCGATTTTGGCGACCCATAGCCATGCCGACCATTTTGCCGGTATTCGTGCATTGGCTGATGAAGATGATTTGGAAAGCGGTCGTATCCGTTTCATCGCGCCCGAGCATTTTGTCAAAGAAGTGACCAGCGAGAATGTGATTGCCGGAAATGCGATGAGCCGCCGCGCCGGATATATGTTCGGCAATTTGCTGGAGCGCACGCCGCAGGGCGCAATCGATAGCGGTTTGGGCAAGGGCGTTGCTTTTGGCTCCATCACCTTGCTGACGCCCACTGACAGCATTACGGCGACCGGTCAAAAGTTGGTGCTCGATGGTGTCGAGATTGAATTTCAATTAACGCCCGGCGCTGAAGCACCGGCTGAGTTTGTGTTTTATCTGCCGAAATTCAAAGCGCTTTGCGTCGCCGAAGAAGTCAACGGCGTGATGCATAACCTATACACGCCGCGCGGCGCAAAAACCCGCGATGCGCTTATCTGGTCGCGTCATCTGACCGATATGCTGGAATTGTTCGGCGAGCGAATGGATTTGGTTTTCGGTTCGCATCACTGGCCTCGCTGGGGACGCGACGCGGGTTTTGACTATATTTCCAAGCAGCGCGACATGTATCGCTTCATGCACGACCAGACCGTGCGGCTGATGAATTTGGGTTATACGGCGACCGAGATTTCCAACATGCTCGACCTGCCACCCTCGCTGGCGCAGGAGTTTTACAACCGCGATTATTACGGCACGGTGAGCCATAATGTGCGCGCCGTTTATAATTTCTATCTCGGTTATTTTGATGGTGTTCCGGCCAATCTCAATCCGCTAACGCCGCAGCGGCGGGCGCGCAATTATATGAATCTGGCCGGCGGGCCGGACGGGCTCATGCGCCACGCACAACACGCCATGCGAAAAGGCGATTATCGCTGGGCGGCGGAATTGCTGAACCATTATGTGTTCGCTTATCCGAAAAAGAAGGAAGCGCGCGCGCTGCTGGCTGATGCCTATGAACAAATGGGCTATCAGGCGGAAAGCGGGCCGTGGCGCAATTTCTACCTCACCGGCGCCAAAGAATTGCGCGACGGGGTTGATGTTGCGCGCGGTGCCCGCACGGCCAGCCCCGACATGGTGTCCAATGTGCCGACCTCGATGTTCCTCGATTTTATGGCGGTGCGCTTCAACCCCGAAGGGGCTGACGATTTGCAGGTGAAAATCAATCTCGACTTCACCGACACCAAAGAGCAGTTTGTGCTGTCGCTCGACAATAGCGTGTTGAACAATATCCCGAACAAGCAGGATAAAAACGCCG
>JAKMCZ010000280.1 GCA_022428185.1 Alphaproteobacteria bacterium
CCTGAGGGCATTATCAGGTCTAAAGAAATCGACAACTGCGAAACTTGCTTATGAGCGGCAAAATCTTGAAGCAGAAATTGAAAATACCAAACAAGCCTATTTAGCAAAACTGCAAAGCCGCATTGCCATTTTGCGCGAACAGGCAAGCATTGCGCGAGCCCTCAACCTCGCTGACCCATCGCAAAACCTGACCATTAACACCTCTGCATCAACAAATGCCGAAACGAGCCTAGAAAGCCGAGACGAGAACCTGTTCAGAAACGGCTATAAAGCGCTTGATGCCGAGATTAAATTGTTACAGCAACGCGATGAAGATGCATGGCGGATGTTTATGCCATCCTATGTTCAAATAGCAGAAAAACTTCGCAAAATAGAGAGTGATAGATCTATGCAGCAATTAGACAACGCCATTGCTGCCTCGCCCCTCAAGGACGGGCGCCTGTTTGCACCGGCCAATTTCGATTTTGAGAACCTGCTTGTTGAACCAAAAACCAACAAGCCCCTTATCATGATATTGGCGACGCTGCTGGCCGCCCTGCTGGCAGCGATGTTTGTCTTAGGCCGACATTATATTGGCAATCAAAGCAGTCGTGAGATTTAGACAAAAATGCTGGCGCTCATATATCTGTCAATTATTGCGACCCTCACAGTGACGATATTAATCGTCGCTTTGCGGCCTATCGCCATCCGATTGAAGCTCGTGGACAAGCCGGCAGGGCGCAAGATGCATCAAGGCGAGGTGCCGCTCATTGGTGGCCCGGTTATCTGGCTTGTCTTGACCATCGGTCTTGTTATTTTAACGCCCAGCCCACCGTGGAGCATTATTTCTGCCTCCACTTTGCTGGTCATTTTAGGCATGGTCGATGACCGCAAACCTGTGCCGGCGCGCCTCAAGCTTTTATTCCATATCATTGCCGCCATGATTATTGTCATTGGCAATGGCAGCGCGATTGCCGATATTGGCATTCTCACCGAGGCTTTCGGCAGTGCTGACGCTCATTTGCTGCATATCCTCCTTGGCGTTTTTGCGATTACCATCGCCATTAACGCATTTAATTTTATCGATGGCATTGATGGCCTGTCAGCCAGCATGGCACTTCTGGCGCTCACCCACACAAACCTCGCTTTCAATTTAACTTTTGGGGTAACGCCGCCCGACCATGCGCTTTTTAACGTGCTTTTTGCCGGTACTTTGGTCGGATTTTTATTGTTCAATTTGCAGGCTTTTAATGGCCGAAAGATTTTTCTCGGCGATAGCGGGTCAATGCTGGTCGGGCTGATGGTCGCCATTGTGCTTATTGATGCCAGCCAGTCTGAGGTGAAGCCAGAGCCTACCTTGCCAGCTTCTTTATGCCTCTGGCTTATCGCCATTCCATTGACTGACTTACTGACCATTATCATTCGTCGTCTTTCGCAAGGGCGCTCCCCAATGGCACCGGACCGCACGCATTTACACCATAAAATAATGGAAGCCGGTTTCTCGGCGCGACGCACCTTGCTCATCATGATTTTATCATCCGTGAGCGCTTTCTGGATTGGCTATGCCGTAACGACACAATTTGGTGAGCTTGTGAGTATTATCGCCTTCTTTATTTTCATTCCGGTTTATTATCTGGCCGTTCTCTATCTGATGCCGCGTTTAAAGACCCTCAATAGTTAGGCTTTCACAATATGATGCCTGTCTTCAATATCCTGCATGGCACTCATTGGCGTAAATCAACCACCTTTCTCAAATTTCATCGCAATCGCCCGATTGGCATCTGGTCAGTTTGGGGCAAATAGCCTTATCTTGCAGACATGTTTGCTCATGGCGCGATAATCATCTCCCTGCTTGGTGCGACCGCCCTTTCCGCGCACGCGCAAAATGGCGGCGCGTTAGAAGCGCGCGAGATAACCACCGATGATGCGCGCGGCATTATCAGCGCTAAGGGCGATGTTGAATTTTCCGGCGCGGGCAGCCGCTTAACGACCGACAGCCTGACCTATAATCAAAACACCCGGCAATTAACCTTAACCGACGGGCTTCGTTTGATTGATGAAAACGGCGACACCATCATCGCCGCCAGCGGTGTATTGGATAATGCGCTGGAAAAAGGCCGCTTTGACGATATGCGTCTGAGCACTGATGGCAGCGGCAGCAGATTACAGGCCAAATCAGCCACACGTGACGGGGTGCTGCTTGCGCTCGAAGATGCGATTTATACAACTTGCCCCGCATGCGAAAAACCCGAAGACGACCCGCTTTGGCAAATTCGCGCCACGCGCATTCACTATGACCGCGCCGCGCAAGACGTGTCCTACGCCCATCCGCGGCTTGAGGTTTATGGCCTGCCGGTTTTTTACCTGCCCTATATGGCGCATGCCGGCCCCGAAGTGACCAAGCGCAGCGGTTTTCTAACGCCCAGCCTTGCCAGTTCCAATGATTTTGGCACGGCGATTGACCTCCCCTATTTCCTCAATCTGGCACCGCAGTACGATCTCACAGTAACGCCGCGCATTAGCGAAAGGCAGGACCCGTTTGTCAGCGGTGAATGGCGGCACTTAACGGCAAATGGACGCTATACACTGACCGGCTATGTGCATCGCCCGCAAAATGATCTGGCCGATGATACAAGCCGCGACAATCGTATCGGGGTGACCGGTGACGGCGATTTTGCCTTTGGCGATTGGGCGCTGTCTTTTGCCGTACAGGAAGCGTCCGATGATTTGTTTTTTCGCCGCTATAAGATAAACAGCGCCTCTCGTTTGAGCAGTAATATTAAGGCCAGCCGCACCATCGGGCGGCATTTCTTCGGCTTTGAGGCTTATCAATTCCGCGAAACCGTCGCCGCAGAGGAAGCCGCAACGGTGAATTCAATCTTGCCGACTTTGACCCATCGCTATGATTTTGCATCGCCCGTGCTGGGTGGCAGTTTGCGGGTGGATAATAAATTGAGCCATCGCCTGCGAAAACAAGACGTCGATGAGACGCTTCTATCCTCGACGCTCGATTGGTCATGGCGGCATATTACCCAAAACGGTTTTGTGTTGGCGGCGGATAATCGCCTGACACTCGATGCCTATGACTTCACCCTTGAGGCAAACGACCCGAGAAAGACTGACGCCGAAGCCGTCGATGAGCTGCTCAGCGCCAACAGCACGGCCTTCACCCTATCCTACCCGCTTGAGCGCGTCGGCACCTATGACCGGCAAACGCTTTCGCCGAAACTGCAGCTTGTGTTGGCCGATGCCGATGACGGCTATGATACGGTTCCCCATATCAGCGCAGCGACCCGCGATTTAACCCGCAGCCAGTTGTTTCAGCCGCTCAGCCCAAAGGACGAAGCCAGTCGCGTCAATATCGGCATTGACCATGAGTTGGACTATGCAGAAAAATTCGCCACCCGCTTCTTTATCGGCCAGTCCTATAATTTATCCGATGAAAGCTTCATCGAAAGCTCCGGCCTTGGCGATGATAAATCATCACTGATTGCCGAAGCCGCGCTGCGTAGCGGGCCGCTTTCGCTAAACCAGAAAGCACGCTTTAGCGATGACGCCGGCACCCTGTTGCGCAGCCAGACCAATTTTGCTTTGGACTTTTCAAAATTTAACCTCGGCCTCTCGCATAGCTTTTACGATAAAGGCCAGACCTCTTCGGCAGACAATACCGTCGATGATTTGGAGGAAGCAACCGGCACAGTCGGCT
>JAKMCZ010000008.1 GCA_022428185.1 Alphaproteobacteria bacterium
GCACATGGAGGCCATAAATCTCGGCCGCTAATTTGGAGGCAATGGCAGCATGGCCCGGCGTTTTTGCCAACGCCAAATCGCGCGCGCTGCCTGCCGTATCGGCGGCGACTTGCGCGGTCAGTCCCAATTCGCCGATTAGCTTGCGGCATTGACCGAGTGCCATTTCATGGCTGTGCACATGGGTTAATTGCGCCTCTTCGGCATCGGGCAAAGCCAGCAGGCAATGGTTCACCCGCATGAAATGTTCACCGACAATATAAAGCTGCGAGCCGGGCAATAGCCGATGAATATCAGCGACGCGACCGGCAACCGTATTTTCGACCGGCATCATAGCGAGCTTAGCCGTGCCATCGCTCAGCGCGCCAAAAGCCTCGTCAAAACCGGCGCACGGCATCACCTCCATGTCGGGATAGCAATCGACACAGGCAATATGGCTATTGGCGCCCAGTTCTCCTTGAAAAGCGATTTTACTCATTGCGACTGTTCTTTTAGCACGGCTTCGGCATGCGCCAAATCCTCTGGCGTATCAACCCCCACCGGCACGGTGTCAACAATCGCCGCGTGAATGGTAAAACCGGCTTCCAGCGCGCGCAATTGTTCGAGCCGCTCGCGCTTTTCAAGCGGCGATGGCGGCAAAGAAACAAACTTATCCAACGCAGCGCGCTGATAGGCATAAATACCGATATGATGATAAAGCGGGCCATCGCCATAGGGCGCAGTCGCGCGGGTGAAATAGAGAGCGCGCGCTTTCTTGCCGCTCTCAAGCGATAACACGGCTTTCACCACATTCGGATTGTCGCGCTCACGCGCATCAGAAATTTCGGCCACCAATGTTGCCATATCCGCGCCGTCCAGTGCGGCTAAGCAATCGCGCACCAATTTGGCCTCCAATGTCGGCAAATCGCCCTGCAAATTGACAATCACATCATGCGCGCCGGCACTGTCTATCATCTCTAAGGCCGCGTGAATTCGGTCAGAGCCTGACGGCAAGTCGGGGTCGGTCAACACGGCTTCGCCGCCTGCCGCCGTTACCGCCTCGGCAATTTCGGCCTCGGCAGCGGCGACGACCACGCGGCCGCAATCGGCTTCTTGGGCGCGTTTGAGCACTTGCACAATCATCGCCAACCCACCGATTTGCGCCAGAGGCTTATCGGGCAGGCGCGTTGACGCCATACGCGCCGGTATCAAAATTATCGGATTTTTACCAACCATGTCCTGTTTGCTCCGCCATTGCGACTCACCGGTTCTTTTCCTAATCTCTTCCTAATTTGTGCGACGCTAGGCCGCAAGCGGAAACCATAGGGTCGCGTTTAGAAATTGCGTAAGGTGCGGCCAAATAAGAAATCGCAATTTGCGGGTTATGCATATCCTTTCGAAGGTTTGGGGGACGTTATGGACAGTTTTGAGCTTAATAAAATCGCCGGAGCGGTCTTGTTCACGCTTTTGGTTTATCTGGGCGTACAAAATCTCGGAGCCATCATGTTTGAAGCCGAACCGGCCAATCCTGACGCCTATGTGGTTGAAGGGGTTGAAGAAGAAGGCGCAGTTGCGGTGGCGGCTGTCGTCGAAGAAATTGTGCCCATAGCCGATTTGCTGGCAACGGCGTCGATTGATAAGGGTATGAAAGTCGCCAAAAAATGCATCTCTTGCCATAGCTTTGAACCGGGTGGGGCCAATAAAATCGGTCCGGCGCTGTATGGCGTTGTCGACCGCACTGTCGGGCAGCACGGTGGCTTTACCTATTCGGGCGCATTGGCCGATTTGGGCGGCGCTTGGGATTATGAGGCGTTAAACGGATTTTTGGAAAACCCGAAAAAATATGCAACCGGAACCAATATGGCGTTTGCCGGTCTCAGAAAAGCCAAAGACCGCGCCAATATCATCGCCTATCTCGATAGCCTGAAATAGGCTGTCCGCTTCCCTTTCAGGCCGCCACAAGTCTGCTTGTGCGCGGCCTTTATTTTTGCTTCGATAGCGCCATTCTTTGCCGCGTCATTAATTGCCTCGTAATTCGTCGCTTAATAAATGCTGTTCACACTGGAGATGACATGCCCCGATTGCTGCGTAT
>JAKMCZ010000036.1 GCA_022428185.1 Alphaproteobacteria bacterium
CTCTGTGCTGGCAATTAAAATTGACTGTCTGGCGGCAGGCATTGAGAAAATTGACGCCGGACCTAAAGGGATTGCCGTTGTGTTCCGCAATCAGCATTTCGCCAATCCTGAAAAATTACTGGCCCATGTTTCAGACCATCAAGATCGCATCAAAATTCGCCCTGACCAAAGCCTTGTCTTCCGCGCCAAAGCTGACGACGCCGAGGAACGCTTGCGCATATCCGGCATTGTAGCCGGGCAATTGGCTGAATTGGCGGCCTGATTATTGAACAGCCAGCTTTTCGCGCGCTTTGGCAATAAAGCGATTGAGATATTCCGGCTCTTGCGCGCCCATGAGCAGGAATTTGCCACCGGCCAGAAACGCCGGCACGCCATGCACACCAAGCTCGCGCGCCGCAGCATCATCATTGCGCGTCGCCTCGACATCATTGTCGCCCTTAAATAAATCAGCCAAAAGCGGCACATCGAGGCCATGCTGACCGGCAAGCTCCAACAACACAGCCACGTCGCCAACATTCTTGCCTTGTTCAAAATGGGCTGAAAATAATGCCTCGGCAATCGCATGCTGCTGGCCGGTGCTGGCCGCCCAACGGATAAGGCGATGCGCGTTCAGCGTATTGGGGGTAATTCGAATTTTATCAAACGCAAAATTGATATTCGTGCCGGCTGCGGCCGCTTTGATGTTCTCGCGCATTTGCTTGGCTCCGTCTTCACCATATCGCTCTTTCATTTTCGCGCTCAGATCCGCACCCTCCATCGGCGTGTCGGGGTAAAGCTGATAGGGTCGCCACATCAAATTAACCCGAACCCCATCAAGATCGGCCAATGCAGCATCGAGCTTGCGCTTGCCGATAAAGCACCACGGGCAAATCACATCGGAAATCACGTCCAGTTGCAGCACCGGCAAATTATCGGTCTCGGCTCGGCTCATCATTCTCTCCCGCTTTATCTCTCATTTGAGTTTCTGGCTTAGCTTTATTGTGGCAAAGAATGCTAAACAATGTCAAAGTGCGCGCCATTAGCAAGGAGCTAAAAAGTGGAAAAAATCGAAACCAGCACTGACTTAAATGGCCATACTGCCTTGGTGACCGGTGCCAGCTCCGGACTTGGCGTGCGCTTTGCCCAAGTTCTATCGGCGGCAGGCGCGAAAGTCGTTATTACTGCGCGACGGGCCGAAAAGCTGGCTGAATTGGAAGCCGAAATTAACGGGCAGGGCGGCAAGGCGCTGGCCGTTGCCCTTGATGTCACTGATTTGGATAATATTGGCAGCTTTTTTGAGGGCCTGCGCGCTAAAGACATGATGCCGGATATTTTGGTGAATAATGCGGGCATGAATGTTGTCAAACCGGCCTTGGATTACACGCCCGATGATTATCGCCAAGTGCTTGATACAAATCTGACCGCGCCGTTTTTCCTCGCCAATGAATTTGCCCGCCTTCATATCACCGAGGGCAATGCTGCGCGCATCATCAACATCGCCTCGGTCGGGGGGAATAAAGTGCTGCCGGGACTGACGCCTTATTGCACATCAAAATCCGGTATTATTATGATGACGCGCGGTCTGGCGCGCGAATGGGCCACCAAGAATATTAACGTCAACGCCATATGCCCCGGCTATATCGAAACCGAGATTAATGATTTCTGGTGGCAAACCGAGGGCGGCAAAAAACAGATTGCAACATGGCCACGTCGGCGTTTGGCCAATAAAAGCGATTTGGACGGTGCGCTCTTATTGCTGGCCGGGCCGCAAGGTAACGGCATGACCGGCACAACCATTACCGTTGATGACGGGCAATATATTTAGGGCGGCCATATAGAGACTGACATGCTTATCGACAGCCATTGCCATTTGGATTTCAAAGATTTTGACGAAGACCGCGACGCGGTTTTGAGCCGCGCCAAAGCAGCGGGCGTTGATATTATGGTGACAATCTCAACCAAAATCACCGAGGCCGAGAAAATCATCAAACTTGCAGAAAGCGATGACGCCTTGGTTTGTTCTGTCGGCATTCATCCGCATGAAGCCGGACGCGAGCCGGCGACTTCAGCCGAAACATTGGTCGAATGGGCAGCCCATGAAAAAGTTGTTGGTATTGGCGAGACGGGCTTGGATTATTTTTATGAACACAGCCCGCGCGCGGCGCAGCAACGCAATTTTCGGGCGCATATCGAGGCCTGCCGCATCAGCCGCTTGCCGCTGATTGTGCATGCGCGCGATGCCGATGAAGACACGGCGGATATTCTCGAAGATGAAATGGGGCGGGGTGCCTATCCCGGCCTTATTCACTGTTTTACCGCCGGGCCCGAACTGGCGCGTCGCGCACTGGATATCGGATTTTATATATCCATTAGCGGTATTGCGACCTTCAAAAATGCAGCAGATCTGCGTGAGACCATTAAGTCCGTGCCGCTTGACCGCCTTTTGGTCGAGACAGATGCACCGTTCCTCGCGCCGGTGCCGCATCGCGGTAAGCGCAATGAGCCTTCATTTGTTACTGAAACCGCAGCCATGTTGGCAGAGCTTAAAGGGGTTTCGATCGAGGAATTATCGCGCATCACCACCGATAATTTCTTCAATCTGTTCACCAAAGCCAAGCGACCGGCGACGCAAGCATGAGTTTGACCTTCCGCATTCTGGGTTGCGGCTCGTCTGGCGGCGTGCCGCGCCTTGACGGAAATTGGGGCGATTGCGACCCCACAAATCCAAAAAACCGCCGCACGCGATGCTCCATGCTGGTTCAAAAGAAAACCGATAAGGGCACGACAAATGTTTTGGTTGATACATCGCCGGATATGCGCGCCCAGCTTATCGATGCCGGTGTCACCTGGCTTGATGCCATTTTCTACACGCATGACCACGCCGACCAAACCCACGGCATTGATGATGTGCGCGCCATGGTTTACGCCAAACGCAAGCGCATAGAGGTGTTTATGGACGCGGCGACGTCAAAAACCCTGACCAACCGCTTCGGCTATTGTTTCGAACAGGCCGAAGGCAGACTTTATCCGGCTATTTTGAAGGATAATCGCATCGCCAAGCCATATCAGGAAATTAGCGTTACCGGCACGGGCGGCACGATAACCGCCATGCCATTTCGTCAGATTCACGGCAATATCGACTCGCTCGGATTTCGCTTTGGAGACGTCGCTTATTCTAGTGATATCAGTGATATACCGGAAGAAAGCAATGCAATGCTTGAGGATTTGGATTGCTGGATTATTGACGCTTTGCGCCGCGCGCCGCACCCGACGCACTTCCATTTGGACCGCGCATTGGCGGAAATTGAGCGATTTAAGCCAAGACAAGCGATATTGACCAATCTACATGTCGATTTGGATTATCGGCAATTATGCAACGATTTGCCGAAAAATGTAGTTCCAGCCTATGACGGCTTGGAGTATCCATAATTTTTTGTTACCACCAAGTTAACTATTGTGTGGTGTAAAAATTATGTTTTCTTGCGTGTCTCGGGGCTTTTCCCTTATCGAACTTCTTGTTGTCGTTGCAATAATCGGCATTCTGGCGGCCGTTGGTATCGTTGGATATCAGGGCTATATTGATGCCGCCAAGAAAGAAACGGCGCTGGCAAACAGCAATCTGGTGGCGCGCGCCATCGAGCAAGACTTCCTTTCTCTTTCTAATGATTTAGCCGGGACAACCGAGCTTGGTAACAAGTTGGTGATCGATGGCGTGACGCTGTCAACCGACGTTACAAATGCCAGTAGCTGCTTCAAATATGCTGAGAATGTGAAGCAATACCTCAATGGCCGTTGGAAAAACGCGTTTGAGGCCGGCGATGATTATGCCGTTAACCTGCACTTCAACCACAGCGTGGCAGCAACAGCCAGTGAGACCGCCCTTAAACCGGGACAACTCGGCTTGCAATGCGCCAATGTCTGCGCGTCATCACGGGGCAATTTCTACATTCACTCATGCTCTTGCACCGCTGATGGCGGCTGCGAATTGTTTAATTTCACCAAAAATGATTACGACATTTTTATTGGCAATAGCGACTGCTATCCAACCCCCTCCGCGGCCTGCACCTATGAAGAGGGCGATGCGCCCAAAGATGCCTATGACTATGTCACCCACACCGCCACTCAAAATCGCATAACCAACGGCCTGGCCGTTTGGACCGGATCAGCCAGTGCCGCCGCCTCTTCGCGGCGGGTTTTAGTCGGCAATCATTTGCCCGGTTGGCTTTGCCCGAAACCCATCTCCGATATGCCAGCCAACTCAACCGGTTGTAATTGCGACAATCCGAGCGACCCCTCTTTCCCTTGCAAATGATTTAGTTAAAGGAAGCTTACCATGTCCATTTCTCCTTCCATTCGATTTGTGAGCGTTCTCGCTCTCGTTCTATCACTCTCCCTCATCGCTGCTGAAGCGCGGCGCGGCTTTAGCTCAAGCGGCAGCGGCTCCGGCAGCTATGACAGTTCTGCCACAACCAATTCATGGGATTTGTCCTCAACACCGGACGCGGATTGCTTGACCCTTTACAGCAACGCTTGCGCCGATCTAACGCCGGCTCAAATCGAGGAAGTGGCAAATCTTACCGCCGCCGCGCAAGCCGCTAATTTTACCAATCACACGGACTATGTGGTCGCTAACGCTCTTGGTTATGATCTCTCTATGCAAGACGGCACGCAATGGGCAGACGCCAGAAATCCAGGTGCTGACAATACTGGTTTGGACGACGCATGGAATACGGACTGCAATAATTCCTTCACCGTCACCGGCGGTTGCGACGCACTGACCAATGTCCAATTCGCCAATATTGATGACGACATATCGGGCAGGGTGCCTGCGCTCACTGCCGGATATGCAAGCTTCAGCGATTGGCAAACTGCTTCGGCGCTGAATTATGAATTGGATCCTGACGACGCAGTTTTGTGGACACAAGCCAAAAACGGAACGGTTTCAGCCGCCGCTTGCGATGCTGAATTTCCCGGCCGAAGCTGTCACCAGTTGACCAAATCAAGCTTTGAGAACGCCAAACTGTCCAACGCTTTGTTAACCGCCAAAATCGCAAAAGTGACCGCGGGCACGCTGAACCAAGCCGATTTATTGACAGATTTGGGTTTAACGCTTTCTTCCAGCGCGCTGAGCAGCCCACTAGCGGCTTGGCAAATTGATTATCTGGAAAGCGTTTTGCCGACCGGCACCAACACCACCAAAGCCGACTGGCAAACCACAATGAACAATTACAGCACCTCAACGGCAAACGCTTGGTACCTTTGGAAAATTGCCAGCTCAAGCGATGCCACCGCCGGCACTTACTCAGCAAGCAACGCAACCACCGCCTTGTTCACCGCAGCAGGCGCTTCTTCTGCCGTCACCGCATTGGGTGTCACCAATACACAAATTGCGGCAGCCATTAGCACAAGCGGTTTCACATCAGCGCCAAATGAAACGGCTATGAATAATTTCCTGACCGAAGCAAGGGGTTTTGCGGATGGCACAAGCTACGCTTCCGTTACAACCGCCACCGGAAATGGCTGGAGCCTTCCCGACTATCTAACCGCCATCGGTAATGGCGGCTGGACAAGCTCAAGCGCAGACGCCACCGCCTTTGCCGCATGTGAAAGCAATACAGATGCCCTGAGCGGCGGCGCAGGTGCGTGCACGGCTTCCCAATCGGTTTGGACAGCGGTCGCGGCTGTTGCCTCGGCAAGTTCTGCTGATGCTGTTACCGACACACAGCTCGAAACCATTATCGCCGCCGGTTCAGTCAGCAATAGCGCCTTTGGCGATTTGGCCAATCTGGCAAATTTTGAAACCGACTATATTCGAGATTGCATGGGCAGCACCGTGACCGCCAACCAAGTGAGTGGTTGCGTGACCGGTGGCACCAGCACCAAACTGACCACTCAAAAAATCTCCGGCATGATTACTGGCGATTATTCAGGAACGCCATCAGTTGCCGATTTTGAGGCCGCGGGTCTAGCCTCGGCTGACACAGCCAGCGGCAACCAAAACGTCATTACATTTCTGAAAAAATCCGTTTGCGGTACCAATGGCACAACGTCGTGCAGCGCCGCATTGGGCGCGTCATATGTCGATGCCTCATTGGTTGCCAGCAAAGGATCCGGTAGCAGCACGCAAACGGCTTTGGTCAATTATCTAAAAGATGCGCTGCTGGAATATAATAAGGCCGTCATTGATACGACACCGCCACCGGCGACCGCTTCAGGAGCATCTTGTGGATCGATTTCGCTCAACGTTCCTGCCGTTTGTAAGGTAAATCCGGCGTTTTCTTGTACCGTTGAAAGTGGCTGGACGATGGCCGCCAATATGCAAACCATTTCCAAAAATTGGGGCTCAAATTACGGCACTGTTTCGGCGCAAATCACGATCACACGTAATCCGTGGTGGGGCGGCTCGGCTTATTCGCGCGCCATAACCACCAGCGCCACATTGTCTAATGGCGGCTCACTGACATATTCATTTCACTACAATGGCGGCAATCACCCGGGCTTTTCATCTGATATGGATAATTGCTTCGACGCTGGCGGCCAAATGCTGGCCGAGGACAATTACTCAGATGCACCAAGTTTTTCAAATGGCGGCTGGCATTCTTACCAAACTTATGTTCTGCCGGAAGGCAATGTGAACAGAGACCGCGCTTGGTGGAATTCACGAAGCCAAGGCGACACTGTTGGGCCGACCTGTGGTCGTTATGGCTGCGGGTCAACAGATCAATGCGCGGGTCCTGCAAGCAGTTCTCATTACAGAAACCTGTATGACATTAATAGATACATGGCATCCACTTGCTCAAACACCAGCAATGACCACACCGGTAACTTTGTGTGTGTAAAGGCAGCTTGTAACTAATCGCGCTATAGTTTGTCATAATATTTATTATGCGTCTTTTTTGATAAGGCGGAACCAGATTGAGACCGGCCCCTTTCGGGTCGGTCTTTTTTCATGGAAAAACAGAATCGTCGCACAATTAACCATGTCAGACGTTAAACGCATCCTCAATGTCATGGCCGCGCTGCGCCATCCTGAGACCGGCTGCCCGTGGGATTTGCAACAGGAATTCAAGTCAATCGCACCCTACACGCTGGAGGAAGCCTATGAGGTAACCGACGCGATTGAGCGCGACGATATGGACGACCTTAAGGACGAGCTGGGCGATTTATTGCTGCAAGTCGTATTTCATGCGCGCTTGGCAGAAGAAGCCGGACTTTTCAATTTCGACGATGTGGCCAATGCCATTGCTGATAAAATGATACGCCGCCACCCGCATGTATTCGGCGACGGCCAAGCCGACACTGCCGATGCTGTGCGCAAAAGCTGGGAAGAAATAAAAGCTGAAGAGAAAGCGGCAAAAGGAAAGGAAGCGACTGATAGCTTGATGAACGATATTCCCGTCACCCTTCCCGGCCTCAGTCGCGCCATCAAAATTCAAAATCGCGCCGCGAAAATTCGGTTCGACTGGCCCGATATTGAACCGGTATTTGACAAGCTAGACGAGGAAGTCGCCGAAATTCGTGAGGCCGTCGCCTCCGGTTCGCAAGATGCAATAGAAGATGAGGTCGGTGATTTGTTATTCGTCGTCGCCAATATTGCCCGCCACTTGAAAGTTGACCCTGAACAGGCGGTCAGACGAACCAATGGTAAGTTTATGGCGCGCTTCAAACATGTTGAGACCTTGGCCGCACAAAGCGGCCGCGCAGATTTAACCCTCGAAGAGCTAGAGGCGTTTTGGCAACTCGCCAAAAAAGCCGAGAAAGATGCGACCTAAGGTTTTACCTTAAGCGACAGCAATCTCGACCGGACTGTTCGGCATAATTGTCGAAATAGCGTGTTTATAGACCAGCTGCGAATGGCCATCTCGGCTCAACAGCATTGACGTGGCATCCACCCAAGTGATGGTTCCCTGCAATTTAACGCCATTTACCAGAAATATGGTCAATGCGAGGTTTTGCTCGCAAACATGATCGAGGAAAGAGGCCTCTAGTGAATCTGTCTTTGTTGACATTGGTTTACCCAGTTTATTCTGCGGACGGTGGAGCTATCGCCCTGTTACTTTATTGACGTGACCCTCCCAGCCACGACGCATTAACCAATAAACATTGGCACAACTCAGACTTGAAACCTAGTTAATTTTCAATTCTAACGATATTTACGCTTCAACCGCGTCATATGCATCAGAGAGTTTTTTGGCGACGTCGCCCGGCTTGCCCGCCCCTATTATTTGCCCATCAATCTCAATAACCGGAAAAACCGACATGGTTGAGGCGGTCGAAAAACACTCTTTCGCAGCCAATGCCTCATTCAGTGAGAACGGTTTTTCTTCAAATTTCAGCCCCAAATCCGCCACACAATCGAGCAATACTTGGCGCACAATGCCATTTAAAATTTCATGCGTTGCGGGCCGCGTGCGCAATACGTCTTTCGCATCAACAATCCACGCATTGGTGGCAGCACCTTCGGTCACCATGCCCTGCCCGTCAATTTGCCAAGCTTCCTGCACTTTTGCGTTGCGCGCAGACTGCCGCGCCAGCACATTTGGCAGCAGGCTGATGGATTTAATGTCACACCGCGCCCAGCGTTGATCCGGCACGGAAACCACCGAGATCCCTTTTTTCATAATCTGCGTGCGCCGCTCAGCCGCGATTGGCCGCGCCGTGATTACCAGCACCGGCTTTAACTCCGGATTGAACATGTGCTCGCGCGGGGCAACGCCACGCGACACCTGCATATAGAGAATGCCTTCGCGCACCCGGTTGCGCCGCAGCGTTTCGCGCATTACTTGCTGCAAAGCCGGACGCGACATGGGCGGCGGCATGTCCAGCGCTGCAAGCGAATAGTCCAAACGATCGAGATGGCGTGCTTCATCAAGCAGTTTGCCGCCGCGAATGGCGCATACTTCATACACACCATCGGCAAATTGATAGCCGCGATCCTCCACCAGAATGCCCGGTATGTTTAGCGGTTGGTAAACCCCGTCAATATAAGCAATGCGGCTCATTAAACTTCACTCTCCATTCAGCGCATATAACGCCAGAAAGATGACGTAAATAGGACCATTAAAATCAACAATTCTATTCGTCCGGCAATCATTAGCAGCGCAATGGTGATTTGCAAAGCGTCGGGCATTGCGGCAAATCCGAGCGGCATATCGAGATGTCCGGTAATCGCCAAGCTATTGGTCAGCGCGCCCAGCACAATCGGCCAAGCATCTGACAATGTTGTGCCGAACAGACCCAACAGCAAAACGCCGAGCGAAATAAATAAAATGAAAATAGCCATATACGCCCAGGCCGCGTTGAAATCGCGGTCTTGCAAAGGCCGCCCTTCCAGCGATAAGGG
>JAKMCZ010000070.1 GCA_022428185.1 Alphaproteobacteria bacterium
CGCCCTTTGCCATGCCGGTGCAATGGGTCAATCGGCCGAATTTGGACTTTCGTGGTTTTTCAGGCCGCTTGGCGGGTGGCACGGTGCGCCCGGGCGATAAGGTACGCCTTGTGCCGTCAGGCAAAACCAGCACGGTTGCGCATATTGTGACAATGGACGCAGATGGCAGCCGTCTTGATTTGCCCGAAGCGGTGGCCGGTCAATCGGTGACGCTGACGCTCAGCGATGAAGTTGATTGCTCGCGCGGCGATGTGATTGCCGCCGCCGATGACGCGCCCTTGGCCGCCGACCGATTTGAAGCCAGCTTGGTTTGGCTTGATGAGGCCGCCATGTTGCCGGGCCGCGCCTATGAATTGCGCATCGGCACACAAGCCGTATCAGCGCGTCTGCAAGCTCCCAAATATGCGGTCAATGTCAATAATATGGACCATCTCGCCGCCAAGAGCCTGAGCCTCAACGAAATCGGCGTGGTCGAACTAGCGACCGACCGACCGGTGGTATTTGCGCCGTTTGCCGATAGCCGCAAGCTCGGCAGTTTCGTGCTTATCGACAAAGCCAGCCACGCCACTGTGGCGGCGGGCATGCTGCATTTCTCATTGCGCCGCGCGCATAATATTCATTGGCAGGCGGTCGATGTGAGCCGCGCCGCCCATGCCGAGTTAAAAGGACAAGCGCCCAAAATTCTCTGGTTCACCGGACTGTCCGGTTCAGGAAAATCAACCATTGCCAATGCGCTGGAGAAAAAACTGCACGCGCGGGGCCAGCACACATTCCTGCTCGATGGCGACAATGTGCGCCACGGCCTAAACAAGGATTTGGGTTTTACCGATGCCGATCGGATTGAAAATATCCGTCGCATTGGCGAGGTCGCCAAGCTGATGACCGATGCCGGTCTGATTGTCTTGACCGCCTTTATTTCACCGTTCCGCGCCGAGCGCGATATGGTGCGCGCGCTGGTCGAGGCGGGTGATTTCATTGAAATTCATGTCGATACGCCACTCGACATTGCCGAACAGCGCGACGTTAAGGGTCTGTATAAAAAAGCCCGCAGCGGCGAGCTGAAAAACTTTACCGGCATAGATAGCCCTTATGAGCCACCGCACGCGCCGGAAATTCACCTCGATACGGCGACACTGAGCGCCGATGCGGCGGCTGATGTAATACTCGATTATCTGGAAAAAGCCGCGTCTTAAAATCAGCCATCGGGCTCGAAAATAACCCGACCGACAATCTCGCGCTTGCCCATCATAGCAAAGCCGTCGCGCCAATCTGTCAGCGGCAAGCGTGCATGCACATGCGGCGAAATTTTGCCCTGCGCCGCCAACTGCCAAATCGCCGCTTGGTTTTCTTGCCCTTTTTGCGGGTTACGCCGCCCATATTCACCGGCGCGCACACCAACCACGGAGAAACCTTTAATCAGTGGCATATTGACCCCGATATTGGGGATACGCCCATCGGCAAAGCCGACCACTAAAAGCCGCCCATCCCAACCAATGCAGCGCACGCTTTCGTCAAACACATCGCCGCCAACCGGATCGTAAATCACATCGGCACCGCCATCGGTCAATTGTTTGACTTGTTCGCGAAATCCGTCGCGCACATTCAACACCGCCTCGGGAGCAAATTTTTCCTGAATGACCACCAGCTTATCGTCAGACGAGGCGGTGGCGATAATCTTTGCGCCCAAATGCCGGCCCAAATCAACCGCCGCCAGACCGACACCGCCCGCCGCACCATGCACCAGCAACCATTCGTCTTTTTGTAGCTGTGCGCGCCGCACCAATGCGACATAGGCGGTCAAATAGGCCGAGCCGGTGGCGGCAGCGCTGGCGAAATCAAGATTATCAGGAAATTTGCGTAAGCGGTCGGCGGGCATCACCATAAAATCGGCAAAAGTGCCGAGGCCGCCACAAATCACTTTATCGCCAATTTGCCAGCCCTCAATATCGGCTCCCAATTCGGCGATTTCCCCCGCCCCTTCCATGCCGCATGAAAACGGCACGGGTGGTTTTAATTGGTAGCCGCCCTGCGTCATTAAAAAATCGGGGAAGCCCAGCGTCGCGGCGCGGATTTTGACCAGCACCTCACCGGCAGCGGGTTTGGGCGTGTCGATGTCTTCCAGAGCGACGCCGCCCAAATCGGGCAGCAATTGATTAACCCGTAACGCTTTCATATTACCTACTCTGAAC
>JAKMCZ010000079.1 GCA_022428185.1 Alphaproteobacteria bacterium
CGGGTGATAATGTTGAGATGGAAGTCGAACTGATTGTGCCGGTCGCTATGGAAGAGAAGCTGCGCTTCGCTATCCGTGAAGGTGGCCGAACCGTCGGTGCAGGCGTCGTCGCTGCTATTATTGAATAAGGACTTAAGGCGTGCCCCTCGGGGCGCGCCTGTTTTGAATGGAAACGGAATAGAAAATGGTACAGTCACAGAATATTCGTATCCGCTTGAAAGCGTTTGACCATCGCGTGCTGGATAACTCAGCCCGTGAGATTTTGAATACGGCCAAACGCACCGGAGCAGATGTGCGCGGACCCATTCCGCTTCCGACACATATTGAGAAATATACGGTTCTGCGTGGGCCGCATATCGACAAGAAAAGTCGTGATCAGTTTGAAATGCGTACGCATAAGCGACTGCTCGACATTGTCGACCCGACCCCGCAAACCGTTGATGCCTTGATGAAACTCGACCTGCCTGCGGGTGTCGATGTGCAAATTAAGCTGTAGGAATTGGGAGACGTTATTATGCGTTCCGGATTGATCGTTCAGAAAATCGGCATGAGCCGCCTGTTTACCGAAGCCGGTAAGCACGTGCCTGTTACCGTGCTGAAACTTGACAAGTGCCAGGTCGTTGCCCAGCGCACAGAAGACAAAGACGGCTATTCGGCTGTTCAGCTTGGATCGGGTTTTGCGAAAGTGAAACGCGTGAGCGGAGCGATGCGCGGCCATTTTGCCAAAGCCAAAGTTGAACCGAAGCGTCGCGTTGCCGAGTTTCGTGTCAGTGCCGATAATATGATTGATGTCGGTGCCGAGTTGTCGGCAGCGCATTTCGTCGAAGGCCAAAAAGTCGATGCGACCGGCGTGTCCATCGGTAAAGGTTTTGCCGGCGCCATGAAGCGCCATAATTTGGGCGGCTTGCGCGCCTCGCACGGCGTATCCATTTCGCACCGTTCGCACGGTTCAACCGGACAGTGCCAAGATCCGGGCAAGGTTTTCAAAGGTAAGAAAATGGCCGGTCATATGGGCGATAGCCGCGTGACCATTCAAAACCTTGAGGTTATCAAAACTGACACAACACGCGGTCTGGTTATGGTTAAGGGCGCTGTGCCCGGTGCCAAAGGCGGTTGGATTTTGCTGCGCGACGCAGTCAAGCGTCCGCTGCCCGACGGCCTGCCTTACCCGGCCGGTTTGGTGGAAGATGAAGCACCTGCTGAGGAAGTTTCTGAGGAAGCGCCTGTTGAAGAAGTGACAGAAGAAGTCGTTGCTGAAGAAGCGCCTGCTGAAGAAGTGGCAGAGGAAACAGCAGTTGAAGAGGCTCCTACTGAAGAAGTTGCTGCCGAAGAGGCTCCTGCTGAAGAAGCAGATGAAGACAAGAAGGATGGCGAGTAATGAAAGCGCAAGTTCAAACGCTTGATGCGAAGGCCGATGGCGAGGTAACCCTCGACAAAGCCCTGTTTGGTGTTGAGCCGCGCGCTGATATTTTGCAGCGCATGGTTAATTACCAGCTCGCCAAACGTCAGGCCGGTACGCATAAAACCAAGCCGCGCGGTGAAATCACCGGCACGACCAAGAAATTCGGTCGTCAAAAAGGTTCAGGTGGCGCGCGTCACGGTAACCGCAAATCAAACATCTTTGTCGGCGGTGGCAGGGCGCATGGACCGGTTGTCCGCAGTCACGCCATTGATTTGCCGAAAAAGGTTCGTGCTTTGGCGCTGAAAATGGCGTTGTCCAGCAAGCAGGCCGATGAGTCGCTTGTGGTTCTTAAAGACGCCAAGTTGAAAGCCTGCAAGACTGCTGATTTGAAAAAGCAACTCGGTAAGTTGGGTATTGATAATGCTTTGGTGATTGACGGTGCCGAGCTTGATGGCAATTTTGCCCGCGCCGCGCGCAATATTGCGCATATCGACGTCTTGCCCGCGCAAGGCATCAATGTTTACGACATTCTGCGCCGCGACAAGCTGGTTTTGACCACGGCAGCGCTTGATAGTCTGAAGGAGCGTTTCAAATGAGCCGCGAAGTTTATTACGACGTTATCCGCAAGCCGGTGATTACCGAGAAGTCGACCATTGCATCTGAAAATAATCAGGTGGTTTTCAAGGTTGCATCGGACGCCAGCAAAACGACAATCAAAGACGCTGTAGAAGCCTTGTTTGACGTCAAGGTGAAGGCGGTAAACACATTGGTTCGTAAGGGTAAAACCAAGCGTTTCCGTGGTGTTGCCGGCAAGCAAAACGATGAGAAGAAAGCCATCGTAACACTGGAAGACGGTCACTCAATTGATGTGACGACGGGTCTGTAAGGGGTAGCTGGAATGGCATTGAAAACATATAAACCGACAACACCGGGCCAACGCGGTCTGGTTCAGGTTGACCGCGCGGCGCTGTATAGCGGCAAGCCGGTTAAGAAGCTGACCGAGGGTCTGAACAAAACCGGAGGCCGCAATAATGCAGGGCGCATTACCGCGCGTCGCCGTGGTGGCGGTCACAAACGAAGCTATCGCTTAATCGATTTCAAACGTCAGAAGTTTGACATCGAGGCGACAGTCGATCGCCTCGAATATGACCCGAACCGCTCGGCGTTTATTGCGCTTATCACTTATGCTGATGGCGAGCAGGCATACATTATCGCACCGCAGCGTCTGGCTGCCGGTGACAAAGTGATTTCGGGCGAAAGCGTTGATGTGAAGCCCGGCAATGCGATGCCGCTTAAATCAATTCCTATCGGGACGATTATTCACAATATCGAATTGAAGCCGGGTAAAGGCGCACAAATCGCGCGCTCGGCGGGCACATTTGCCCAGCTTGTTGGCCGCGATGCCGGATATGCGATTATCCGCCTGACATCGGGCGAGCAGCGTTTGGTTTTGGGCACATGCATGGCAACCATTGGTGCCGTGTCCAATCCTGACCAGTCAAATATCAAGCTGGCAAAGGCTGGCCGTAATCGCTGGTTGGGCAAACGCCCATCAGTTCGCGGCGTAGCCATGAACCCGGTTGATCACCCGCATGGTGGTGGTGAAGGTAAAACATCGGGTGGTCGCCATCCGGTGACACCGTGGGGCAAGCCGACTAAAGGCCGCCGCACACGTTCGAACAAGGCGACGGATAAATACATTCTTCGCAGTCGCCATTTGAAGAAGAAACGTTAGGAGTGTTGGCACGATGACACGTTCAGTCTGGAAAGGTCCGTTTGTTGAC
>JAKMCZ010000102.1 GCA_022428185.1 Alphaproteobacteria bacterium
TCGCGCGGCGGCGGCATTGGGTCTTATTGGGGCAATTTGCGCTCGATTGGTGAAAAAGTCGGCGAGAACGGTAAAACCTCCGGCATTGTTCCGTTTATCCGCGTAATGGACAGCCTCACGCTGGCGATTTCGCAAGGCTCGCTTCGGCGCGGCTCGGCGGCGGTTTATTTGCCGATTGACCACCCTGAAGTGGAAGAGTTTATCGAAATTCGTCGCCCGACAGGCGGCGACCCGAATCGCAAAGCGCTCAATTTGCACCACGGCATTTTAATCAGCGATGCATTTATGCGCGCTGTTGAAAATGATGAAGAATGGGCGTTGCGCAGCCCGAAAGACAGCTCGGTGCAAGCAACCGTGCAAGCGCGCGATTTGTGGATTCGCATGCTGACCGCGCGGATTGAAACCGGCGAACCCTATATGGTGTTCAAAGATACGGTGAATAATTTGCGCCCTGAGCATCAAAAATTGCTCAATCTGGAAATTAAAACGTCCAATCTGTGTTCGGAAATTACCCTGCCGACGGGTGAAGACCATTTGGGTCAAGACCGCACGGCCGTATGCTGCCTGTCGTCTTTGAACGCTGAAAAATTCGATGAGTGGAGTAAAGAAGAAGCCTTTATTCCCGACGTTATGCGTTTTCTCGACAATGTTCTGGAAGACTTTATCCAACGTGCCCCCGATGACATGGCGAAAGCCAAATATTCGGCGCAGCGCGAACGCTCGGTCGGCCTCGGTGTGATGGGTTTCCATTCATTCCTGCAAGCCAATATGATTCCGTGGGAAAGCGTGATGGCGAAGGTTTGGAACAAACGCATTTTCACCCATATTAAAGAGCAGGTCGACACCGCCTCGCAGGCGCTGGCAACCGAGCGTGGGCCATGCCTTGATGCAGCCGAATGTGGCATGCATGAGCGCTTCTCGAATAAAACGGCGATTGCGCCAACCGCGTCGATTTCAATTATTTGCGGTGGCACCAGCCCAGGCATTGAGCCGATTGCGGGCAATAGCTTTACGCATAAAACCCTGTCCGGCTCGTTCAATGTGCGCAACCGCCATCTGGATAAATTGCTCGATGAAAAGGGTGAAAATAATGATGACGTTTGGTCGTCCATCGTCACCTCGGGCGGCTCGGTGCAGCATCTTGATTTTCTGAGCGATGATGAAAAAGCGGTTTTCAAAACCGCCTTTGAACTCGACCAACGCTGGCTGATTGATTTGGCCGGTGACCGTTCGGAACTGATTGACCAAGCGCAGTCACTAAACGTGTTCCTGCCGGCCAATATTCATAAGAAAGATTTGCACCAAATTCATTATCAGGCTTGGAAGAAGGGCGTAAAAAGCCTTTATTACTGCCGCTCGCTATCTATCCAGCGGGCTGAATCTGCCGATGATGACAAAAAAGCAATGCAGGATGCGATGGCCGCTGCTGCAGAAGATAATGATTATGAAGAATGTCTTTCTTGCCAATAGGGGCAAGGGAGAAAACGCGGCAGGTCGATTTGGGCGCGCCGATTTTGTTGAAATGAAAAAAGGGTACTCAAATGTCTCTGCTTGAAGAACGTATTGTCTACAAACCTTTCCGCTATCCGTGGGCTTATGATGCCTGGTTGACGCAACAGCGCATTCACTGGCTGCCTGAAGAAGTGCCGCTGGCTGAAGATGTGAAGGACTGGCATAAAAAATTGACCGGTGCCGAGCGCAATTTGTTGACGCAAATTTTCCGCTTTTTCGTGCAGGCCGATGTCGAGGTGAATAATTGCTATATGAAGCATTATTCCCAAGTTTTCAAACCGACCGAAATTCAAATGATGCTGGCAGCGTTTTCCAATATGGAGACCATTCATATCGCTGCTTATTCGCATTTGCTGGACACGATCGGCATGCCGGAAGTCGAATATGAAGCGTTCATGAAATATGGCGCGATGAAAGATAAATATGACTACATGCAAGAGTGGGGCGTCGAAACCGAAGAAGATATTGCCAAAACGCTGGCTGTATTTGGCGGTTTCACCGAAGGTCTGCAGCTTTTTGCCAGCTTCGCTATTTTGATGAACTTCCCGCGCTTTAATAAAATGAAGGGAATGGGACAAATCGTGACTTGGTCGGCGCGTGACGAGACGCTGCATACCAATTCGACGGTCAAGCTGTTCAACACATTCATTCAAGAAAACCCACATATTTGGACCGACCAGATTAAACGTGATTTGTATACAGCGTGTGAAACCGTGGTGACGCATGAAGATGCGTTTATCGATTTGGCGTTTGAAATGGGTGGTGTCGAAGGTCTCGAACCGCAGGAAGTGAAAGATTACATTCGCTTTATCGGCAATCGCCGTTTGACCCAGCTTAATCTTGAACCGATTTATGAGATTGAGAAAAACCCACTGCCCTGGATGGACGAGATGCTCAACGGTATCGAGCATATGAACTTCTTTGAAGGCCGCGCGACCGAATATGCCAAAGCCTCAACCGAAGGCACGTGGGATGAAGCGTTTGGCTAAACGCTCTCTTTGCGTGATTGTTTTTGAAAAGGGGTGTTTCGGCACCCCTTTTTTTCATTATACCTTTGCTTACGGCTTCAAAAACGCCAATAGGAGAGACTTATGATTGAACTTTATACATCGCCGACCCCCAATGGTTATAAGGCTTCGGTGACGTTGGAAGAATTGGATATGGCGTATAATGTCCATGTCATAAATCTGCAAGAAGACGACCAGAAAACGCCTGAATTTTTGGCTATGAATCCGAACGGTCGGATACCGGTTATCGTTGACCCCGATTTTGACAATTTGGCAATTTTCGAGACCGGCGCGATAATGGTTCATCTGGCTGAAAAAGCCGGTCGGCTGTTACCCGATAGTGTCGACGGGCGCGCCCGTGTAATGAGTTGGCTGATGTTTCAGATGGGCGGCATTGGCCCGATGATGGGTCAGGCCAATATTTTTTATCGTTATTTTCCTGAAAAAGTGCCGTCGGTCATCTCGCGTTTCCAGCTTGAGGTGCGCCGTTTGCTGGAAGTGTTGGACAGTCATTTGGCGCAGTATGAATATTTGGCCGATGATTTCTCAATCGCCGATATCGCCAATTGGTGCTGGGTACGGACGGCTAAATGGTCAGGTGTTGAAAGCCATGACCTTGAGCATTTAGGGCGCTGGCTGACGGCTATTTCGGCGCGACCGAAATGCCAGGCCGGGGTCAAAGTGCCGTTCGATTTGGCAGAGCTGACGGCCGGAAAAGATGGTGCTGATAGCTTTTCCAAACAAGCCGGCAAGCTGGTCAAATCATAGAAACACGCCTGATTTATCCCCGCCGCCTGCGCCGCACTTATACTGGCGTGCATGTTATCGTTTCTGACCAAACAGGCGACCGAGCCCATAGAAGCATTGGGCAATGTGCTCGATGTGCTGTTCACCTCGGATAAAGAACGGCTCGACAAAAAAGCCGTTTTGGCACGCATCGCACAGCAACCAAGTCTGGTGCAGGGCGAAATCAACAAAGTTGAAGCGGCGCATAAAAGCGTGTTTGTCGCCGGTTGGCGTCCGTTTATCGGCTGGGTGTGCGGGCTTGCCCTGTTTTATAATTTCATCGCTCGCGATCTGATGGTGTGGGGCTTGGCGTTGACCGGTGGTGATGTGCCGCCGCCGCCGCCTTTGCACCTCGATGTCCTGACAACGATACTTTACGCCCTATTGGGTTTGGGCAGCATGCGAACCTTTGAAAAAGTGCAAGGCCGCGCCAAGTGAGCCAGCGCAGTGCTTAACAAGCCATGCGCAATGGGTTAAAAATTGTCACCTTATGGCATGTGCGGTGAACAAAATTAACAAACAGGTTGAGCAGGCGTTCAATGAGGGGCGCATGCTCGATACCGTCACAATCTCAAAAGCTGACCATGATTGGCTGTGCTGTCAATTGCAAAAAGAAAAAGTCGACGAGGTTCTAACCGATTTCGGTCTGATAAAATTGATTGTCGCATAGTGGGATAATGGTGCTGCCGGGTGGAATTGAACCACCGGCCTCCTCATTACCAATGAGGTGCTCTACCCCTGAGCTACGACAGCAGCGCTTAAAAGCGTGGAAGCTGTTTGCCATAGGCCGCCAGCCGATGCAAGTGGCGATTGCTTCAGGCTTCGCCTTAGGCTAATGTTCGTTTTTTGTTCTTGTGTGTTGCGTTATGCGAAAAGGGTCTGTGCGTCTAGGCTGGCTGGTTGAGCGTCGGTTAAATCTCTGGGTTTGGTGTGAAAGCTGCAGCCATCACAAAGTGGTGTCGGCGGTGCCGCTGCATGGCAAATATGGCGATGCCACACTCGACGAGGTGAAACCGAAATTCCGTTGCGCGCAATGCGGCGGGCGCGAGATATTTTTGCGCCCCGATTGGCACGGCGCAGGCTGGACCCGTGGCGTCGTG
>JAKMCZ010000171.1 GCA_022428185.1 Alphaproteobacteria bacterium
AGCCCGTGCCCTCATCAATGAGCGCCGGAATGGCGGTCTCGGGCCAAATCAGCAAATCAGTATCGGGCGCATATTTAAGGCCCAGCTTGGATAGCTTGAAGGTTTTGTCGATATGCCGGTCGCGCAAATCGGCTCGCCATTTTTCTGTCTGAGCCAAATTGGGCTGCACGACGGTAATTTTTATCGGCGCTGAAGGCACTTCAGGCGGGCGCGCCAAATGCAATGCAGCGAGCGACCAGATAAAAGCGGTAAGCGGCAAGCCTAAGGCCACCAGCCCGGTCGGCCAGTGCCGCGCCGTTATAGCTGCTGCCGCCCATGCGGCACTCATTAAGGCCAGCAAAGACAAACCATAAATGCCCAGCCAAGCCAAAGGCTGAGCCAGATAAAGCCAACCAGCCCAAGCCATGACCGGCAGGTTCCACGGCAAACCGGTAAGCACGGTGCTGCGCAAATATTCACTGCCCGCAAGCAACAGTGCCAGAAGCAAATAAGCGACGAGCGGCGCGCCGACGAAACGTGGCACCAGCCGACCAAACACATAAAATGCGGCGGCGTGAAATAATGCCAGACCGGCGGGCAGGCCGGTCACGGCGAAAGGGAGCGCCCAAAGAAACATGTCCGCTTCGACCAAAAACGCTTCGCCGATCCACGCCATGCCGACGGCGAATTGACCAAAGCCGAAACACCAGCCCAGCCCAGCCAACCACAAAGCCGATTTGTGTGAGGCGGCAGGCGCAGAAGAAAAGGTCAAGCGTGTCGAGACAGCGAGGTAAAACGCCAAGCCAATCGAGAGATAAAAAATCGGCAGCCCGTAAAATGGCGGATAGGCCAGCGGCAGCAAAGCGCCGCAAATAAGCGCCGCCCAAAATGGGTGGCGGGTCGCAACGCCGATAAGGGCAAACATGTTGGCAAAGCGCATGGGCGCGGCCTAAGGTGAGCCAATCAGGCGGATATCAAGACTTTTTACGCGGCGCGGATCGCCATCGCGAATGATGAACTCGACCGCCTTGCCGTCGTCCAATTGACAATCAATAAGCTCGCCGCGCTCCGGCACACGCCCGGCCAGTGCAAACCCCAGCCCGCCCAAAGTGTCGATATCATCGAGCTCTTCGACCTTGCTGAAATCAAGCTTTAATGTTTCTTGCAGCACTTCGAGCGGCAATCTTGCCGAGGCGCGCCAATGACCCGCACCCTTATTTTCAAGTGCGCGCAGCAAAACTTCTTCGGCGTCGTGCTCGTCTTCAATCTCACCAACGATTTCTTCGATCAAATCCTCAATCGTGACCAACCCGTCCGTGCCGCCATATTCGTCAATCACCAATGCCATATGGCTGCGTGTGGTTTGCATTTTGAGCAGCAAATCCATCGCCGACATGGAGGGCGGAACAAATAGGAGCGGGCGGATAAGGCTTGATGGGTCGAGCTTATCGAGTGCGCCTTTGGCTTGCAGCACGGACAGCAAATCCTTGACGTGCAGCATGCCCAGAGGCTGGTCAAGGGTTTCGCGGTAAACCGGCATGCGCGAATGACCGCAATCGGAAAAGCGCGACAGTAAGGTTGGGGCATCACTGTCGATTTCAAGCCCGTCAATTTCAGCGCGCGGCACCATCACATCGTCAAGCGTCACATCACGAAAACCGAGCAGGTTTTTAAGCATATGGCGTTCTTCATCGGAAAAATCATCCTGCCCACCATCGGATTCCTCCAACACATCTTCAAGGCTTTCGCGCAAATTTGCTTCCTGACCGGGCAGCAAGCGCCGCTTCAGCGCAGACCAGAAACCACCATTTTGACCGTTCGCGCTCATTTCGCTTGTTCCGTGAGGTAAGGATTGGGACGCCCTTGCGCCGCCAGCAATGAAATTTCCAATGCTTCCATTTGCGCCGCCGCTTGCGGCGCAACATGGTCATGACCCAGCAAATGCAGCAGCCCATGAATTAATAAATGGTGCATATGGTCGTCGGGATTTTTGCCTTGCACATCGGCTTCGGCCAAAACCACATCATGCGCCAGCACAATATCGCCAAGTAAACGCGGTGCAGGCAAGGCGGCCAGAGCGTCAGCGCTCACCGGCGCGGCAAAATCTTGCGCCGGAAAAGACAGCACATTGGTTGCGCCCTTTTTATCACGATAGGTCTCGTTAAGCTCAGCGATGAAAGCGCTATCGGTCAGCACCAGACTGACTTCGGCAGACGGCAGAGCCAAATGCGACCAGACCAATATCGCCTGCGCGCGCAAATCATCTTGGTGTCCCTGCCAAGCAGCATCACGCAGATCAATATCAACACGCAACTGCCGACTGTCGGGCTCCGGTTCGGCGCTCGATAAATCGCCGGTTTGATTATTGGCCGCTTCGCTCATCTATGCGCCCTTATCATCAGAAACATCAGCTGCCGCCTTTTTGGAGCCGCGACTTGTTTTTTTATCGATCGGTAATTTGGCATCGGTTTTCGCATCGCGCCGATTATAGGCTTTAACAATGCGCGTCACCAGATGATGGCGCACAACATCTTCTTCGCCAAAGCGGATAAGTTCAACGCCGCGCACTTTGGGCAAAATTTCCATCGCATCCTTCAGCCCTGATTTGGCACCAAAGGGCAAATCAACCTGACTGGGGTCGCCGGTAATGACCATGCGCGAGTTCTCCCCCATGCGGGTCAAAAACATTTTCATCTGCATCGGCGTGGCGTTTTGGCTCTCATCAAGAATAACAAAGCTATTTGACAAAGTGCGTCCGCGCATAAACGCCAAAGGCGCAATTTCAATTTCACCGCTTTCCAGCGACCGCGTCACTTGCGGGCCGGGCAGCATGTCATAAAGCGCATCGTAAAGCGGGCGCAAATAGGGGTCGACCTTGTCGCGCATATCGCCCGGTAAAAAGCCTAAATTTTCGCCCGCCTCAACCGCAGGTCGCGACAAGATGATACGGTCTACATGCCCCTCAACCAACATGGTCGCCGCCGCCGCCACGGCGAGATAAGTTTTGCCGGTTCCCGCCGGGCCCAGCCCAACCACCAGTTCGTTTGCCAATAGGGCTTTGATGTAATCGGCCTGCGTCGCCGAGCGCGGCAAGACTTCGCGGCGTTGGGTGCGCAAGGCAACCCCGCCATAAAGCTTTTCACCCTTGCTCAGGGCTTTGCCATTGCTCTTATTATTGCCGTTACCTTTGCCATTTTTTTTGCCGCCGGCGTTTCTACGATCTGAGGCTGACGGCGCATCGCCGTTTTCGCCTGCCGTCTCCGACACTGACCGGGCGGAAACCCCCAAGCTCAGCCGCAGCGCGCCGTCGACATCGCCGCCGGTTACCTCAGCACCACGCTCCAAATGCCCATAAAGCGCGGTCAAAACCTGCTCGGCGCGGGCGCAATTTTCAGCTTCGCCTGAGACAAATACCTGATTGCCGCGATTCGCCAAAGACACATCAAGCGTTTGTTCAATGCGCGATAAATGCTTGCCATGCTCGCCATAAAGCTCGGGCAGAAGTCGATTATTGTCGAACTCAAGAACTAGCGGTTCACCGATAACGGGGCCGTGTCCGGAAAGATTTTTATCAGAACCGCTCAAATGACGGCTCCCGCTTTTTCAGCATCATTAAAAACACCATTAAAATGAGTATCGGGGCAAATGTGCGGCTTGGCAAGCCCTTCTAGCGCGCACCATCGGCAATGACACCGCTTAGCGAATTGGCATGCGCGGCCCTGATTTCTACCGGCAAAATTCGCCCGCGCAAGGCGGCCGGTTCAACATTATTCAAATCGACATGAACCGGTTGCAAATACGGGCTGCGGCCGCTCATTTGTGTGCCGCTTTTGGACGGCTTGTCGAACAGCACCGGTAAAATACGTCCCTTTTGCGCTTCGTTAAAGGCCACTTGCTGGGCATTGAGCAACGCCTGTAAGCGGCTTAAGCGCTCGGCCTTGACCGCCTCATCAATTTGGTCTTCAGCCAGCGCCGCCGGTGTGCCGGGCCGCGCACTATATTTGAATGAAAACGCCTGCGCATAGCGCACTTCCTC
>JAKMCZ010000257.1 GCA_022428185.1 Alphaproteobacteria bacterium
CGACCATGGTTGGCTATGGCAATGATGACACATCAGCCAATGCCGGCAAACGCTTTGAGGTTTATCTGAACAAAACCGGCAATAGTTTCAAAGTCGGCGTTGAGACACGCGGAGCCTATGTCGAGACCGGCATGCAATTACCCGAAAAGGAATGGACCCACGTTGCGGTGGTGTTTGATAATAGCTCGGGCACGGTGTTAACCACGGACACGACCTCGATCTATATCAACGGCAATAAAGACAATGCCGCGGTGTCTGGCGGTAATGCCAGCCTCGTTGTGGATACTGGCAACCCGCGTGATATCCGCATTGGTGGATCTTTCTCTAACGAATTTGGCACATCGGCCAATTATAAAGGCGCAATGGCGCATTTCCGCATATGGGAAGACGCCCTCACATCAAACGAAGTCCGCATTGAAATGGCGAGCGCCACCAGCGTCATTGACGAAGACCGTAAGGCCGATTTCTGGATGACTGACAATCTATCCCGCAATGGCGGCAGTCATGACATGAACACATCGAACAATTTCTTTTCCCAATCGAGTTATACCAGCGCAGAATATCCAAGTTTCGTCGATGATTTTTATGTCGCCAGCGCCCTTGTCTTTGCCAAGGATAGCAATTCTGATTTCTATAAATTATTCACTACCCAGAGCCAGTCACAACGTGAGATAGATTGCGAAGACCCAAGCCTGTCTATGGCATCTGGCGACGTTGCCAAAGCGGGGTGGCGCGAGGCCAAGGCCGATAATTTATGGAAATGGACGGCGCCAACAACCGATAATATTTTCCAATATAATGATGCGGACAATAACACCATCATCATCAATGCCGATGTCACCACAACCGCGGGCAATGCGCCTATTTCGGTCACCGGCGACAATATCATCGTGGCGGGTAGCCAAACTCGTGACCGCGAAATGTGCCGCCTTGCCCCGAACATCGTTGGCTTTAATACCGGCGGCGAAAATATCGGCCAGATGGTGATCACGATCGATGAGGCAACATTGGAAAGTGAGGATGATGAACTCTATTTCCTCGACGCCACGAAATCGGCCTTGTTAACCGAGACCATCGGCGGTCAATCAACCAGCTATTATCGCTATACCAACATTAAGGATGAATATAGCGCCCGCTCGAATAGCGACATTTGGCCCCTAATCACGGCAAAATATTACCCCCAATTGGGCTATATCAAAGTCTATACCCGCGCCAGCTCGGCGGTGAATAGCGCCGTCGATACGATGACCACCAAACCGATTGAGGATTGGGAACGGGTGATGCGCGAAGTGTCCTACAAGAATAATGCGGCATCCTATAAGGACCGAAAGGATTTCCTATTCTCGCTCGGGCCGAACATCCCTTGTCAGGTCAATAATTACATCGCTTGCCGGAATGCCGGCGATAATGATGGTGATGGCAATATTGAAACCTGTTACCACTGGTTCAACTTCATCCGCTTTGACCAGCTCGGTAGCGACTTTAGCTGTTGGAACGATTATTACGGCGGCAACGGGAGCGAAAGCACCTATAACGGCGGCCATTATGACGCTGACGCGGCGGATTGTGCCGCCGATTGGGAAAATGCCCGCAGCCATGCATCCTTGCCGCAAAACCGGCTATTTGGCCTAAACGGATATTTGGCAACGGTAACGACGGCGGCGGAACATACCTGCTCGGTCGACAAGATCAATGGCGCCATTGGATGGCTTGGCGCGTCCGACCGGCAATGCGAGCGCAACAATAGCTGCGGTGCCTATTCTGGACCCTTGGTATCACGCGATCCAGCGGGTGAAGGCAAATGGTATTGGGTAACCGGACCAGAGGGCGAATTCAACGCCAATACCAGCGGCTATTCCGATCATGAATCACCATCACCATCATCACCGCAATCAAATGGCCGCGGCCACGCGACCTATTTCGGCTATGACGATAATATTGGCACCGACCAATTCACCGAGCGCAGTATTGGCTCTACCACGGTGGATGGCCAGACATATGTGCTCGATGCGCCTTTTACAAAATGGGCCAATAACGAGCCAAATGACTGGTCATGGATCGATGAGGATTACCTGCATACGCTAACCTCTGGCAAATGGAACGACTACACCAATTTCTGGAGGGTGCAAGGT
>JAKMCZ010000260.1 GCA_022428185.1 Alphaproteobacteria bacterium
CTCTGGCCCCTCTGGCCAGAGGGATTGCGTGCGCAATCAGCATTGACGCCTTTGGGCTTGCGGCGCAATCTCTGTTGCAGCATGACAGGCCTGCGGCCTTTGACAGGAAAAATGAAGATGCAGCGCAATTCGATTTTCACCCCCGTCCTCATCGGGGGCTGTTTTATCATTATGATCAGCTTTGCCATTCGGGCAAGTTTTGGGGTTTTTCAAATTCCCATAGCGGACGAATTTGGTTGGCTGCGCGTCGAATTTTCTTTGGCCATTGCCATTCAAAGCCTTGCTTGGGGCGTGGGGCAGCCGATTTTTGGCGCGATTGCTGAGAAATTCGGGGATCGCAAAGCCATTATCATTGGCGCTTTGATGTATGCGGCGGGTTTGGTGTTTTCGGCTTATGCAATTACGCCCGGCGCGCATCAGCTTTTGGAAATTCTTGTGGGCTTTGGCGTTGCGGGCACGGGCTTTGGCGTGATCTTGGCGATTGTGGGCCGCGCCGCATCGGATGAGCATCGCTCACTCGCGCTTGGGATTGCGACTGCAGCGGGCTCTGCGGGTCAGGTCTTTGGCGCGCCTGTGGCTGAGGCGCTGTTGGCGGTGATGCCATGGCAAAGCGTCTTTTTGATCTTTGCAGCGGCAATTTTGGCTGCGCTTTTGTTTCTCCCCATGCTGCGCGCGCCTGCTCCCCTATCCAAGGCACAACTCGAAGAAAGCATGAGCGCGATTTTGGGCAAAGCATTTCGCGATCCCTCTTTCAGTCTGATTTTTATCGGCTTCTTTTCTTGTGGGTATCAGCTTGCCTTTGTCACCGCGCATTTTCCTGCCTTTGTGACCGAACTTTGCGGCCCGATCGAGCCTGGATCTTTCCTACATTCTTTGGGCATCACGACCACATCTGCGCTTGGGGCTGTGTCGATCTCGCTGATTGGCTTGGCCAATATTGGTGGCACGATTTTGGCGGGCTATTTGGGCAAACGTTATTCTAAGAAATACCTGCTTGCGGGCATCTATTTTGGCCGCACCATTATTGCGGCGGCGTTCATTTTGTTGCCCATCACGCCCCTGACGGTGATTGTGTTTTCGGTTACGATGGGCGCGTTGTGGTTGGCCACAGTGCCGCTTACCTCAGGACTTGTGGGATATATTTATGGGCTGCGCTATATGGGCACGCTTTATGGTATCGTGTTCTTTAGCCATCAATTGGGCAGCTTCATCGGGGTTTGGCTTGGCGGTTGGATGTATGACCTGCATGGCACCTACACCACGGTTTGGTGGGTGGGTGTTGGCGTGGGGCTGCTTTCGGCCATTGTCCATTTGCCCGTGAAAGAAAGCCCCCTGCGCGAGCGGGCGCTGGCCGCCTAACCCTTCACCGCGTCACGGATATAGGCGGCGGTCATGAGGTCAAGATGTGCGCCGCCGCCGTTCTTGAACAGCGTGATTTCTGCGTTATTGCCCCGCGCAAAGGCGCCAGAGGCGATGTCGTAATAATCGGCCACAACATCATCTGCTGTGATCACCCCCGCCGCGATGGGGCGTTTTAATTCGCCAATATGCTCAATCGTGGTGGCACGGCTGTCGACAAAAATGCGCGCCTTTTTGAGCGCAGCATCATCCGCCTCGCGCATGTCGGGGCGATAGGCCCCGATGAGGTCAATATGCTGTCCCGCCTTGAGCCATTCACCGTGCAAGATGGGCTCTGTCACCATGGTTGCACAGGTGACAATATCGGCCTGCTGCACGGCATCCGCTAGGCTTTCGGCGACATCCGTATTGGAGAAATCGCGGGCAAGGGCCTCGGCCCGCGATCTATTGCGGTTCCAGATCAAGAAGCGCGCCTCAGGAAACCCCGCGCCATATGCCGCGCGCAGAGAGCGGCCAACTGTGCCTGCGCCAACGATCAAAATGGTTTTACTCTCAGATCGCGCCAGTTTCATCGCGGCAAACAGGCTATCGCCTGCGGTCTTATATTTGGTCAAAAGATGGAAATCGACCAAAGCCTCAAGAAGGCCATTCTTATCGCCATAAAGCGCCGCACCGCCATTCACAGCGGGCAAATTTTGCGCGGCGTTCTCAGGAAAGATTGTGGCCGA
>JAKMCZ010000244.1 GCA_022428185.1 Alphaproteobacteria bacterium
GCTCAATGATGAAGGCTACAAGCTGCTGGTGACGGTTGATTGCGGAACGATGGCGCATGATGTTTTGGCTGCTGCTCATGCGCGCGGGCAACAGGTGATTGTCGCCGATCATCACCAGACCGGCGGCGGCTTGCCCGATTGTTTTGCGCTAATCAACCCACGTCGCGCCGATGATGATAGCGGGCTGGGGCATTTGGCGGCGGTTGGCGTAACCTTCATGCTGCTGGTTGGTCTGAACCGCGAATTGCGCCGCAAAGGTTTTTTCGACGGGCGCGATGAGCCGGATTTAACCCATTTGCTCGATCTTGTGGCACTCGGCACTGTGTGTGATGTCGTGCCGCTTGAGGGTATCAACCGCGCTTTCGTCCGTCAGGGGCTTTCGGTTATGCAGCATGGTCGCAATATCGGAATTCAGGCGCTTGGCAAGGTGGCGCGCGCCGAGGGGGTGTGGGGCACTTATCAGTTGGGTTTCCAGCTTGGTCCGCGTGTCAATGCCGGTGGTCGCGTCGGACAAGCTGAAATCGGCACGCGATTGCTGACGACACAAAGCAGCGATGAAGCGTCGGGCTATGCGCAACGACTTGACGATTTTAACAGTCAGCGGCGCACGATTGAAAGCGATGTGCAAGATGCGGCTCTGCGTAATGTCGAGGCGATGTTGGAGCAAGGCAATGCGTTGCCGCCCTATATTTTGCAAGCCGGTGATGGGTGGCATGCTGGGGTTATCGGCATTGTGGCAGGGCGTTTGAAAGATAAATATAACCGCCCGACTTTCATCATTGCCTTTGACGAAGACGGGCTGGGTAAAGGCTCGGCGCGCTCGGTCAGTTCGGTTGATGTCGGTCGGCTGGTTGCCGGTGCGGTCGATGAGAAAATTATCGATGGCGGCGGTGGGCATGCAATGGCGGCAGGCGTGACGCTGCAGCGCGCGCAATTACCTGCATTTGAGGCTTATTTGGGCGAGGCGCTGGGCACGATGGCACTCGATGCGCCGCGTCGCTTGCGCCTAGATGCAAGCCTCACCCCACAAGCCGCCAATCGAGATTTATGGGAGATGATGCAGCAGGTCGGGCCTTTCGGGGCGGGTAATCCGGAACCGCGACTGGTATTGCCTGCCGTCAATGTGGTCAATCATTCGGTGGTTGGCGATGGACATGTGCGCTGCGTGCTGGCCGGGCAGGGGGGTGGACGTTTGAAGGCGATGGCATTTGCCTCTGTGCCGGAAGAAGTGCGTATGTTGTTACAAACCACACGCGGGCCGGTTCACATTACGGGTTTTCTGCGCGCCGATGATTGGAATGGGCGGCGCGATGTGCAATTTATGGTTCATGATGCCGCACCCGCCTAAGCAGCCGCCGCAAGGCTTGAAAAGCGTGGCGTTTAACGATATATCAAACGCCATCAAGCCAATGGAGCGCCCTTCGTCTATCGGTTAGGACGCCAGGTTTTCAACCTGGAAAGAGGGGTTCGATTCCCCTAGGGCGTACCATGCTTGAAACTTCTTTTATTGCTATTTATCGCTGGGCTAATTGATAGACGGTCGCGTCGTCTTTCCAATTTGCCTTGATAAATTGGTCGCGGCCTGAACGAAAGCGGTAGAACTTATATTTGGTCGCCGCTTTTTTGTAATAATCCTGATGATATTCCTCGGCCTTATAAAAGCCGGTCGCTTTGGCAACCTCAGTCGTTATCGGACGCTGAAACTTACCTGATTTTTCAAGTGCGGCAATCGCCCCTTCAGCCAATCGCTTCTGGGTGTCATCGACGTAATAAATCGCGCTGGAATAGTGCCGCCCGCGATCGACAAAACTACCCGTCCCATCGGTCGGGTCATGCATGCGCCAAAATGCGCTGAGTAATTGCTGATAGCTGACCTTGCTGTCGTCATAAGGCACTTTCACGGCTTCGCGATGCGTGGTGCGGCCATAGGCAACATCTTGATAAGATGGGTTGGCTTTCTTACCGCCCATAAAGCCGGAAATGACATCACCGACCCCGTCCATTTTCTCAAAATCAGCCTCGGTACACCAAAAGCAGCCGCCGGCAAAATAGGCGACTTTGTCTGCCGCGTAGGCGGGTGAGAGCAAGATAAGCGAAAGCGCGAGGGCTGACAGAGTGTGTTTCATTGATAAAGCCTTTCTTATTATGATTATAAACTAGTCAGAGATTATGGCTATTTTTTGGCGTCGGGTGTCGGCGGTTTATCATCATAAAGCGGTATCCAATCGCGGGCGCGCTCTTTACCGACAAGCCAGCTTTCTCGATCCAGCCGTTGTTTGATTTGCTCGATGGAGACGATGGCCGAAACCGGCGCACCCAGATTAAGGCGGCTCGGATTGGTTAAGTAAAGATGCGCCCATTTCGCACCCTCAATCGCATCTTCATCGGGGCCAAGACCGGCCGCATAAAGCGAAATCATTACGGCTTGGGCTTCGAATTTCCCCGCCCGCGCCGCTTTGCCAATCCATTCGAGACCGCTCCGAAAATCGGGCTTGGCAAAAATCGCTTTTCTGTCGGGTGCTTCCCCGCCTGTCGCGTCTAATCCGGCAAGCTGCAAATAACATTCTCCCAAAGCGGTTTGAGCATCTTCATAGCCAAAGCCGCGCTCGGCGAGGGGGGTCAGTTTAGCAATAGCTTCTGAGCAATTGCCCTGATGCTTGAGAATAAACCCGTCCCAATAAGGACTAATTCGCTGGCGCGCTTCCGCTTGCCGCCGTTTTAGCGCATCACGCGGGGCTTCTGCGCGCGACTGCGCCAGCACCGGTTCGATAACAAGTGTTGCAATCAGCGTAAAAAGGAGCGTGCGCAAGCCTACCAATGGCCGATATTTTCCATTGATGCCCACGGCTCTTGCGTCGGCAGCGGGTCACCGCTTTGTAATAATTCTATCGACACATTATCGGGCGAGCGCACAAACGCCATGCGTCCGTCACGCGGCGGGCGATTAATCGTGATGCCGGCTTCAGCCAGCTTCTCGCAAGTCGCATAAATATCGTCAACCTGATAGGCGAGATGACCGAAATTGCGACCCTCATCGACTTCGTTTTCGTCCCAATTATGCGTCAGTTCGATTTGCGCTTCCGGCTGGTCGGGTGGGGCGAGAAAAACCAGCGTGAAGCGGCCTTCTTCAACGTCAAACCGACCCATATTCTGAAGCCCTAAATGGGTGCAGAAAAAATCCAGTGTTGCGTCAAGGTCAGTGACGCGGATCATGGTGTGAAGATATTTCATCGCAAACCTCCGATTAATTCAGCCAATCTTAGCCGAAACCAAACATAAATGTGGTTTTCTTTTTGTCGCTGCTATTAAATGAGCCTCATGTTTACCGAATTAGAATTCACCTCGCAGCGCGCCAAATGTCGTGGCCGCCTTTACCAACCAAAGCAGAAAGACAGCAATGGCGCAGGCATTGTGCTGGCGCATGGCATTTGCGGCACGATGGATACGGGGCTGTTTCCCTATGCCGAGGCGTTTGCAAAAGCCGGATTTCATGCGCTGGTGTTCGATTATCGTGGGTTCGGTCTCAGCGATGGCATGCCACGCCAATATGTGTCCGTGCCGCGCCAGCGCAAAGATTGGCGGCAAGCGATTGCCTGCTTGCGTCGCCATGCCGAGGTTGATGCCGACCGCATCGGCCTTTGGGGCATGTCATTTTCCGGCGGTCACGTGGTTCATGTGGCGCATAAAGACCCGACCATTCGAGCCGTGGTGGCGCAAGTGCCGTCGCTTGACCCGATGTTGTCGGGGCATGTCGGCAATTATGAGCGCGGGCCGGAAAAAACAATACAGCTTCAGCAGCAACTCCTGAAGCGCATGAGGGCGCGCCTGTTTTTCAAAAAAGCGGAAATGATTAAGATAGCGCCAAATAATGACGCTGATGTTGCCGTGCTAGCGCATAAAGAGGCGCAAATATACCCGAAGCTTGGCGGGCCAAGTTGGCGCAATGAATTGCATCCTGACAGTTTTATCACCGGTAAGCTGATTGAAAATAACGCCTCGCTTTTGACCGATGATTTAACCGTGCCGATGTTGGTGCAAATGGGCGCACATGACCGATGCGTCTCGAATGAGGCGATTGTGAATTTCACCCGTCGCTGTGGGCCGCTTGCCCGACTGAGCACATATGATGCGCTCCACTTCACCATGTTGCAGGATAACGCCCAACGCAAAAGCGCCATTAACGAGGCGGTTGGGTTTTATAAAGAGCATCTCATTTTATGAGCACGACTTTGCGTCAATGGGTCGATGAAGCGGAGAACGTGGCGATATTCACCGGCGCGGGCATGAGCACGGATAGTGGTATCCCTGACTTTCGAAGCCCGGGCGGGGTGTGGACGCGCATGGCGCCCATCATGTTTCAAGACTTTATCGCCAGCGAAGAGAACCGCATTGAGGCATGGCGGCGTAAATTCGCCATGTCAGACGAGCTTGGTTCGCCGCAGCCCAATGACGGGCATAAAGCGGTGGCGCAGTTGGTTGCCAATGGCAAAGTATCGGCAGTGATTACTCAAAACATCGACAATCTGCACCAAGATAGCGGCATTGCCGAAGACAAGATTATCGAATTGCACGGCAATGGCTCTTACGCTGTCTGTCTTGATTGCGATTTGCGCCACGAGCTGGCCGATATCCGCACCGCCTTTGAGGCGACCGAGATGAGCGTTGCGCCGGGCTGCCAAAATTGCGGCGGCATGGTCAAAACAGCGACCATCTCCTTCGGCCAATCGATGCCTGAAAATCAAATGAAGCGGGCCGAAGCGGCTACTTTAAGTTGTGATTTGTTTATAGCTATCGGGTCGTCACTACAGGTTTTTCCGGCCGCCGGTTTTCCGGTGCTGGCGCGCCATAATGGGGCGCGGCTGGTGATTATAAATCGTGAGCCGACGGAGCTTGATGACACAGCGTCGCTTGTCATTAACGAAGAAATAACGCCGACTCTGCAAAATCTCTTAAAGCTGGATAGTTAAAAAGAAATTCGGGCATTGTCCCCATCTTATCTGACGCGTTTACAGTTTGTGAAAGCACACAGATAGATTTCTTCTTTTCTGCCGTCTGTTTTGTGCTAGCGTAATTATGTACTGCGTGAACCTGATAAAAATAAAAAGTAGAGGTTTTTCAATGTCTTCAGTTAACACCACAGATGATGTGGTTGGCGAGGTCGTATCTATTGAGGGGGTCGTTAAGTGGTTTGACCCTGTGAAAGGTTATGGCTTCATCGTGCCTAACGATGGTGGGGTCGATGTTCTTGTGCATCACTCAACCCTGCGACG
>JAKMCZ010000116.1 GCA_022428185.1 Alphaproteobacteria bacterium
GTCAAAAACACCGCGCCCAGCACGGTCAGCGCCAAAGTGCCGGGCAAGAAGATAAATTCGGCCTGCATGGCCCCGACCACCAGACCATAGGCCGCCAGGGTTCCCGCAGCAGCGGCAATCAGTGCCGCGCCCAGCCCCATCAGCGCATATTCGAGCGCAAAGGCAAATATGATACGCGCCCGCGTCGCGCCCAATACCTTCATCACCACCGCGTCATAAACCCGCGCGCGGTGGCCGCTAGCCATCGCACCGGCCAGCACCAAAATACCCGCCAGCATGGTGATAAGGCTCATGGCACGAATACCGAGGCCCAGATTATTGAGCACATCGCGCATGGTGGCTAATGCCTCTTTGACGCGAATAATGGTGACATTCGGAAAGTCGCGCGACAATGAGCGCGCAAAGCGCGCTTCGTCTTCAGCCGCCAGACTGAGCGTCGCCAAATAAGTATGCGGCGCATATTTGAGCGGATTGGGCGAGAACACCATCATGAAATTCATGCCGCCGGACGCCCAATCAATATAGCGCAAATTGGCAATCTCGGCTTTTAACGGGCGGCCCAACACATTGACCTCAACCACATCGCCGACTTTCAAGCCAAGTTCACCGGCCTCTTCAGCCGCAAAAGACACCAGCGGCGGACCGGCATAATCTTCAGGCCACCACGCCCCGTCGACAATCTCGCCGCCATCGGGCGGCAAAGCCGAATAAGTCAGACCGCGATCGCCGCGCAACACCCATGCCGCTTCCGGCGGGGCATCAAAATCTTGCGCCGCAATGCCACGCAATGACAATATTTGCCCGCGCAACATGGCGGCCTTTTCAACCGGACCGGCTGATGGTTGGCTCTCAGCCATCGCCACCACATCATCAATTTGCTGCGGGCCAATATCGAGCAGGAAGAAACTCGGTGTGCGCTCGGGCAAATCGCCGGTGATTTGCGCATTGATATTGCCATCGACCATTGAAATCGCTGACAGCAGCGTCACTGACAGGCCGATAGACAACATGACGGCACGCACCGGCGCTTGCGGGCGGGTAATATTTGCCAGCGCCAAACGCAATTCAGGCCGCTTGGGACGACCGGCGCGTTTGGCCAGCCAAACCAGAAGCGCCGCTGCGCCGCGCAAAATCAGATAGGCACCAACCACCCCAATACCGAACCAAAGCGCCACATCGCGGCGTTCAGAAATCAGCAAAGCCAAAGCACCCAAAGCGGCGAAACACGCGCCAATAGCCAGAAGATAGGGCAAGGGCGGGGCTTTGTAGGTTTCCGCTGCATCGGCGCGAAACAACGCCGTAACCGGCGTCAATTCGACCTGCCCTAAAGGCCAAAGCGCAAATGCCGCCGCCGCCAATAAGCCGAAGCCGCTAGCCGCCAAAAGCGGCATGGCGTAAAGGTCGATAGCCAATTCCACCGGCAGTAATTCGGCGAAGAAAAATTTGACCACGGCGGGCGTGGCGGCGCCCAAGCTAAGGCCAATAAACAAGGCGCCCAAACTCAGCGCGCTGATTTGCACCGCATAAATGCGGAAAATAAACCGTCCCGATGCACCTAAAGCCTTTAACACGGCAATGGTTTCGCGCCGCCTTTGCAAATAAGCGTGAATGGCATTGCCGACCCCGACCCCGCCAACCACCAAAGCGGTCAGGCCGACCAGCGTCAAGAACAGACCAAGCCGCTCGATAAACCGCCGCATGGAAGGCGAGGCATCGCTGCGATCGCGCAGCCGCCAGCCGGCAAACGGAAAATCCTTTTCCAATTGAGTAACCAGATTTCTAACTGCTGCATTATCGGCATTGTCAGCCAGACGCAGGCGATAGTGATAATTGACCAGCGCACCCGGGCGCAGCAGCCCGGCAGCTTTTAACGTATCATGCGCAACAATAAGGCGCGGCGCGAGCGGGAAACCGCCAGCATTACGGTCGGGCTCGGCGGTGATGACATCATTTAACACCAGCTTAATATCACCCAATTGCACCACTGCCCCCGGTTCAAGGGCCAGACGGTCAAACAGGCCTTGCTCGGCAACCGCGCCATAAACAGGCCCGTCATTGACTGCCAATGCGTCGGATAAATCAGCCCCGCTTTTAAGGCTTAACGTGCCGAATAGCGGATAGGCCGCATCGACCGCTTTGGCCTCGACCAGCATCGCCTCATCAGCCTCATCAACGCCCGTTGCGCCTGACATGTCGCGTGCTGTTCCGCGCACCATTCCGCGCACCATTCCCCGCATTGTGGCGATTTGCGACACTTGACCATTGGCCTCAAGAAATTGTCGCTCCTGCGCATCGGCGGGGCGATGAATGAGGCGCACATCAATATCGCCGCCGAGAATATTTTGCCCCTGCGCGACCATGCCCGCCACCAGCGCGGCCGATAAGGAGCCGACACCGGAAATGGTGAAAATGCCCAAAATCAGACAAAGCAGAAAAATACGAAAGCCCGATAAAAAATGACCTCCCGAAAATTGAGCGCCGCCATCGCCGCGCATTTCGCGCAGCGCCAGCCGCATCGCCAGCCCCCAGCCAAGCCGCTTTTGGTCTTGCGCGGCGTCGTTCATCAGGCCAGCACCCCGTCGCGCATGGTCAAAGTGCGGTCACATTTTTCAGCCAGAGCGCGGTCATGGGTGATGAGAAACAGGGTCGAGTTGCGGTTTTTGGCGAGGTTTAAGATGAGCTGCATAATGTTCTCGCCAGTGGTCTGGTCAAGATTGCCGGTCGGTTCATCGGCAAATAGAACCGGCGGGTCAGCCACCATAGCGCGCGCCAGTGCAACACGCTGCTGCTCGCCGCCTGACATTTGCGCCGGATAATGATCGTGACGCTCAGCCAATCCGACTTCGGCCAAAATGGCGGCGGCGCGTGTGCGGCAGTCTTTTTCACCGGCCAGTTCCAATGGCAAAGCGGTGTTTTCCAACGCCGTCATGGTCGGCACCAGATGAAAACTTTGAAACACAATGCCAATATGGGTGCGCCGAAAGCGCGCCAAATCATCTTCGCTCATCGCCGCATAATCGAGCCCGGCAACCGCTACCTTGCCGCCGGTTGGCGGCTCCAGCCCGGCCAACACCATAAGCAAGGTAGTTTTACCCGAACCCGACGGACCAATAAGCCCAACCGTTTCTCCGGCGGCAACCGATAAATCAATGCCGCGAAGTATGTTGACGTCACCGGCGCGACTGGGCAGGGTAACGGTCAAATTTTCGGTCTCAATCATCTTGGAAGCCATGTCCTTTATGCTTTTCAAATCCACGCTCGGTCTGTCCTATATAGAACGCAAGCTTGCGTCAAATCCGTTGGTTTTGCGCCCAATTGCGCATCGGCGCGCCAATGCATTATTTACGCTTATTTTCGGCCTATGGATTGTTATCGCCGCGCCTTTTGCAGCGGCGCAAGCAGCCGATAAAACCGACGACAATAAAATTCACTTAGTGGCGCTGGGTGATAGCCTGACCGCCGGTTACGGACTATCGCCGCGCGACGGCTTTACCGCACAATTACAAGCCGCGCTAAGCGCCAAAGGCCATCAGGTCGTCGTTCATAATGCCGGTGTGTCGGGTGATACCAGCTCGGGTGGGCTGGCCCGCCTCGATTGGGCGGTCGGCACAAACGCACAGGCCGTGATTGTCGAGCTTGGGGCGAATGATATGTTGCGCGGCATATCGCCGAAAATCACCGAACAAAATTTGCGCCGCATTATTGAAAAACTGCAAGCGCGCGGGCTTGATATTCTGCTGGCCGGTATGTGGGCCGCGCCCAATTTGGGCCCGGCTTATGAGCGCAGTTTCAATGCGCTTTATCCGCGCCTTGCCAAACAATATGGCTTGGTGTTTTATCCGTTTTTTCTAGACGGCGTGGCAGGTGATCCGAAGCTCAATCTAGGCGACCGGATTCACCCCAATGGCGATGGCATTGCGGTAATTGTCGAGAAAATTCTGCCCTCGGTTGAACGACTGTTGGCACGGCTCGAAAGCTAAATTGAGAGCCGATTTACAGGTAAAGAAATAGGAAACAGGAAAGAGAGCATTATGGAATATCGTCGTTTGGGACATACCGATATCGAGGTCAGCGCCATTTGTTTGGGCACCATGACTTGGGGGCAACAAAACACCGAGGCCGAAGGCCACGAGCAAATGGACTATTCGGTTGAGATGGGGATTAACTTCTTCGACACGGCAGAAATGTATGCCGTGCCGCCAAAAGCCGAGACGCAAGGCAAGACTGAAGAGATTATCGGCACTTGGTTTGAAAAGACCGGCAAGCGCGAGGATATTATTCTTGCCACCAAAGTGGCGGGGCGCTCGCCTATGGATTGGCTGCGCAATGATGGCAGCGGCACTGAACAAACGGCAACACAGATTCATGAAGCGGTTGATAAAAGTCTGAAACGGTTGAAAACCGATTATATCGACCTTTACCAATTGCATTGGCCCGACCGCCCGATACGTATCTTCGGCGGCTTGGGACACAAGGAATTGGGCGGCGAGATAAACAAAATCGAAGATATTTTGGGCGTGCTGGCTGATATCCAACAGGCCGGTAAAGTCCGCCATTTCGGCCTCTCCAATGAAACACCATGGGGCATTATGAAATTTCTGCACCATGCTGAAATTGACGAAAAACTGCCACGCATGGTGTCGGTTCAAAACGCTTATAATCTGCTCAATCGGATTTACGAGCTTGGCAGTTCGGAAATTTTCCACCGCGAAGGGGTGGGCTTATTGGCCTATTCGCCTTTGGCGCAGGGTTATTTATCCGGCAAATATCAAGGCGGCGTGACCCCTGAAGGCTCGCGCAAGCAATTGTTTAATCGACTGCAACGCTATGAAGTTGATGGTGCCGAGCAAGTGATTGAAAGCTATTTGACGATTGCGAAAAAATATGGCCTTGACCCGTCGCAAATGGCTAATCAATTTGTTACCACGCGCGATTTCGTGACCTCGAATATTATCGGCGCGACGACGATGGAACAGTTGAAACTGGCAGTGACCAGTTGTGATATTGAGCTTGGTGACGAGCTGTTGGAAGAAATTGAAAAAGTGCATTTACGCGCCCCCAATCTGTGCCCGTAAAATAGGAGACAATATGGTTGAAAAATTATCCAATGCGGAAAAAAAGGCGGCGCTGGTCAAGCTCAAAGGCTGGAAGAAAGTCAGAGGCCGTGATGCGATAAAGAAAACGTTTATCTTTGCCGACTTCAACGCTGCTTTTGGCTGGATGGGCCGCATCGCGCTTGAAGCCGAAAAGCTCGACCATCACCCCGAATGGGACAATGTCTATAAAACCGTCAATGTGGTGCTGACCACGCATGATGCGGGGGGTCTTTCACCGCTCGATATCAAGCTGGCGCGCTTTATGGATAAGACAGCCGGAGCGGCGGGAAACAGGCGCGCATAAATGCCGCGCGGGCGCATCAGCATTGCCGATATTGCCGTACTTGCTTTACTGGCGGCGCTCGCCATTGGCACTGCGTTGCTGCAAAATCGCCACCAGCCCCTAGCACTGCATGACCAAAATATTCGCGCCATTATCGAGGCGCAGATTGATGCGTTTCGTGTGCAAGATGATGTCACCGCTTTCGGTTTCGCATCGCCCGATTTGCGCGCCCAATTTATCGCGCCCAATCGCTTTATGGATATGGTGCGCGCCCATTATCGCCCGGTCTATATGGCGCAGCGTGTGGCCTTTACCGGCACGGCACGCGCCATATCGCAAACCCCACTTATTCGCCTGCAAGATGTTTATTTGGTCGATGATCGCGGCGTCAGCCATAAGGCGCGCTATATGATGCAAAAACAGCCGGACGGATCTTGGAAGATCGCCGGCTGTCAATTGCTGGCCTCAAATCAGATGGATATTTGAGGCGAGAAGATTTCGCGCTTAGCGCGGTGCCATACGAATGGCGCCATCGAGGCGCACATCTTCGCCATTGAAATAATTGACCTCACACATGGTTGCGGCCAGCTTGGCATATTCGTCCGGCAAGCCGAGACGTGACGGGTAAGGCACCATCGCACCCAGCGCTTGACGCACATTATCAGGCGCACCGGCCAAAAGCGGCGTGTCAAAAATGCCCGGCAAAATCGTATTGACGCGAATACCCTCGCGAGACAAATCGCGCGCAATCGGCAGTGTCATGCCGACCACACCGGCTTTTGAGGCCGAGTAAGAGGCTTGACCGATTTGACCGTCTTCTGCTGCTACTGACGCAGTGTTGACGATGGAACCACGGTCGCCGCAATCAAGCGGGTCGAGCGACATCATGCCGGCCGCCGATTTGGCGATGCAGCGAAATGTGCCAACCAGATTAATCTGGATAATCAAATTAAACGCGTCGAGCGGGAAGTGATTGATATCGCCGCTTTCTTTATCGCGCGAGGCGGTTTTGACCGCATTGCCCGTGCCGGCGCAATTAATCAAAATACGCTCTTGGCCCAAAGCCTCTCGAATTTTGGCAAAACCGGCATCGACATCTTCGTCAGAGGTCACATTAACCTTGGCAAAAGCGCCGCCAACATCCTTTGCAACGGCCTCGCCTTTTTCTTCATTAAGGTCAAAAATGCCGCATTTTACGCCCTTTTCAGCCAGAAGACGCACAGTTGCCTCGCCGAGACCCGACGCGCCGCCGGTGACAATAGCGGTGATATTTGAGTCCAGTTTCATAATCTCTCTCCCATAATTTATGGCCTGAATATGCAGCGGACTTTATTCAGTCAGACCCATGGGCGCAAGCCCCGATTTCAACGCGCATATTAGGCGACCGGCGGCCGCTCTTGCGGCTCCGCTTTTTGCAAACCGGCCTCACGCCGGACAATATAAAAGCTTGATGCGACAATAATCAGCGCGCCGATAATGGTGAACCTGTCGGGCACGGTCGAAAACACCAGCCACCCCGCCAAAGCAGCAAAAATCAGGCGCGAATAATCAACCGGGGCAATCGCGCTGGCTTCGCCAATGGCAAAAGCACGGATAAAGCAATTATGCGATGCGGTCGCCAAGACCCCCATCGCTATCAACATTGAAAACTCGCTCATGGTCGGGGTTTGCCAAACAAAGAATGTCGGAATGGCAATCAAACTGACCGTCACGATATTGGTGTAAAACATTAACGTGACCGGCCCGTCATAGCGCGACGCAATATTGACCAGCACGGTTGCCAATGCGACCAAAAACGCGTGCCCCAAAGCCGCCGCCGCACCGGCGCTCAGATAAAGACCGGCATCACCGGCCCCCATATCGACGCCCGGGCGCAACATTATCAGCACGCCGACAAAGCCGACCGCCGCCGCCAGAGCACGGCGCAAGCCAACCACCTCTGATAAAACAAATGCCGCCAACGGCACCAAAAACAGATTGCGCGAAAAGCTAATGGCTTGCGCATCGGCCAACGGCAAAGCAACAATCGCGTAAAAGCCCAAAAACATAGCCAGCGACCCGACCACGCCACGGGTTAATTGCAATAGCGGAATTTGCGTCCGCATACCGGCGCGCAAGCCGCCGGTTCGAGCAAAAATCGGTAAGATGACTGCCAGCGCCACAAGTCCGCGAAAAAATGAAATTTCAAACGGGTGCAGTGTTTGGCCAGCGTTTTTACCAACACGCCGGTAAAGGTAAACATCACAGACGAAGCCAAAAGCCAAAGCGCCGCCGTTCGGTTGTCGGGCTTTGGCCGCGCCGGTGCGGCAGTTTTTTCAGTCAAAATCCAGCCTTCGCTTTTAT
>JAKMCZ010000118.1 GCA_022428185.1 Alphaproteobacteria bacterium
AATGGTATTGGGGCGTTGACCGCCTGCCTTATTTAGAGGAGCGGCTGGCCGATATGGGTTTGCGTCTGAGCGGTTGTCGGCAACTCACTCATTTTCAGTCGCGGCCTGAATTTATGGCTGTGCCAAGCAATGGCAAAAGATTGACGGTGGAATATTACCCCTCGGCGCGCAGCCCCTATACGGCGATTGCGACCGCTGAAACGCTGGATTTACCTAATCATTATCCGGTCGATATAAAAGTGCGCCCGGTGCTGCCGATGGTTATGCGTAACCTGCCCGTGCCGCAAAAAAAGGGCATGTATATTTTGCCCGACACCAAACGCGAAGCCGAGCGCAATGGCATACCGTTCGGCAAAATTTCAGACCCGGTCGGTGAGCCGGTGCGGCGCGTCTATTCGTTGTTCAACTGGGCCGATGCGCAAGGCAAGGGTGGCAAATTATTAAACGCCTTTACCGATTTGGCATGGGCCGAGGGGGTCGATGCAGGCAGTGATGCAGGGCTTAAAACGGCCTGCGAGCGCGCCGGGCTTGATTGGAGCGAAGGGCAGACCATTGTCGACAATAAGGATTGGGAAAACTGGGCCGAAGAAAATCGGCTGCAAATGATGCAATCTGACTTATGGGGCGTGCCCAGCTATCGCCTGCTTGATGAAAACGGCAAGGAGCTTTTTTCATGTTGGGGGCGTGACCGCATTTGGTTGCTGACGCATGAAATTCAAAAGGCGCTGACGGCTTAGAAATTAGCCGATAAGGGCGGCGGCAAGGTCGGCACAAAAGACGGAGCAAGCCGCCTTTTGTGCACTTCAGGGGGAAAGCGAGGGACCATGACAGGGAGTTCCTCCTGAAATCGGCACTGACCAAAACGCAGCGGCATTAAAATCTTTCAAAAAAGATTCAGGGCCAGCGCCGCAGCCCGGTAATGCCACTTTTGACGCTAGCCAGATAGGCGAACACAAAACAATAAATTTACGTGACATGGCTGGCGACACGATTTCATTTGTTATAATTTAGACACATAATTTGGAGACAGATTGTGCGTGCAACTTTTATTGATGAGTTTTCCTATGCGTCTGAAGCCCATTCATTGGGGCGCATTTTGGCTATTCGCGCCGTCGAAACGCTGAGCGGCCAGCCTTATTTGAAAAAGCTCTACCTCAATTATCAGAATGAAAATCTGCCATTGGAAAGTTTTTGGGGCGAGGCAATCGATCGGCTCGATATTGATTTGCATATTCATGCGGGCAGCATTGCCAGTGTGCCCAAAACCGGCCCGCTTGTTGTGGTTGCCAATCACCCTTACGGCGTGCTCGACGGCATCGCCATTTGTTGGTTGGTGGCGCAGCAGCGCAAAGACTTCAAAATCCTCATTAATAGTGTTTTGTGTCGCGCCAAGGAAATGACCGATCATGTATTGCCGGTTGATTTTGAGCCGACGCCTGAAGCGTTGGAGACCAATTTGCACTCGCGCAAGCTGGCGCGGCAATATTTAGAAGATGGCGGTGTGGTGATTGTGTTTCCCTCGGGCGGCATTGCGACGACACCGGAATTGTTCTCGCGCCAAGCGGTTGAGGAGCCCTGGGCACCGCTGGTCGGCCAATTGGTGCGGCGCACCAAAGCGTCTGTTTTGCCGGTTTATTTTGACGGCCAAAACTCGCATCTGTTTCAATGGGCCAGTCATTTCAGTCCGGCCATGCGCGTCGCTTTAATCTTTCACGAAGTGCGTCGCCGCATCGGCTCAAGGCTTGATATGGTGATCGGCGATGTGATGGATTACGGCGACTTGGAAGGCTATCTGCCGCCGAAAAATCTGGCGCATTATTTGCAAAACCATGTCTATAGGCTGAACCGCTTTTTAGGCCGATAAACGGTAAAATTCCGTTTGGAGGCGGCCTTAAAATTTGCTTCAATAAGGGTCAGATTTCCGAGGGAGATAGAAATGGAAAATTGCTTAAAATTCTACATTGACGGTCAATGGGTTGATCCGGTCGATCCAAAACCATTTGACGTCATCAATCCGGCCAATGAGCAAGTCATCGGCCAAATTATGATGGGTAATGAAGAAGATTTGAACAAGGCAGTGGCAGCCGCGAAGAAGGCTTTTCCAAGCTTTTCGCGCACCACGGTTCAAGAGCGTTTGGAATTGATGGACGCGATTATGGGCGCTTATCAAAACCGCTATGCCGAAATTGCCGAAACCATTTCAAGCGAGATGGGCGCGCCAATGGCGTTGTCGACCAACGCTCAAGCGGCGACCGGTCTCGGGCATTTATCGACATTTCGCGGTATTTTGGCTGACTATCAGTTTGAAGAAATGCGCGGCACGACACAGATTCGTAAAGAGGCGGTCGGCGTATGCGGGCTTATCACGCCGTGGAATTGGCCGATAAATCAGATTGCCTGTAAAGTCGCACCAGCGCTGGCTGCCGGTTGCACAATGGTGCTGAAGCCGTCAGAAGTTGCGCCGCTTAATGCCGCTTTGTTTGCTGAAATCCTTGATGAGGCGGGCGTGCCTGCCGGCGTGTTCAATCTGGTCAATGGCGACGGTCCGATCGTTGGTGAGGCCATGTCGCAACACCCCGATATTGATATGATGTCGTTCACCGGCTCAACCCGGGCCGGTATTGCGGTCGCCAAAAGCTCGGCTGAAACGGTCAAGCGCGTGGCGCAAGAATTGGGTGGCAAATCCGCTAATATCATTCTTGATGATGCCGACTTTGAAGCCGCTGTTGCCGGTGGGGTGATGCATTGCTTCACCAATTCGGGCCAATCTTGCAACGCGCCGACCCGCATGTTGGTGCCCGCTGCGCGCCATGATGAGGTCGTTCAAATTGCCAAAGCAACGGCGGAAAGCGTGAAAGTGGGCGACCCGCAAGCCGAAGACACAACCATCGGCCCAGTGGTCAGCCAAATTCAATATGACAAAATTCAAGGGCTGATTGAAAAAGCCATTGATGAAGGCACAGAATTGGTAACAGGCGGCACCGGCAAACCCGATGGTTTGAATGCCGGTTATTATGTCAAACCGACTATTTTCGCCAATGTGACCAATGATATGACGATTGCGCGCGAAGAGGTTTTCGGGCCGGTTTTGTCTATCTTGAAATATGACAGCGAAGAGGAAGCGATTGAGATTGCTAATGACACGGTCTATGGCCTTGCCGGTTATGTCCAGTCGGGCAGTGTCGAGCATGCCAGCGAAGTGGCATCGCAAATCCGTGCCGGTCAGATAAACATTAATGGTTCTGGCCCAGATTTCGGTGCGCCTTTTGGCGGCTATAAGCAATCGGGCAATGGTCGCGAATGGGGTGATTTCGGCATGGAAGATTTCCTCGAAATCAAAGCCGTTATGGGTGCCGCTGCCGAATAAATTGAATATGGGCCGGCAGGGTGACTTGCCGGCCTTTTTGCGTTTGATGGAGAGGGCTCCTCATGTTGTCCAATAGCTATCCCATGCTTGATTTCAACCTCGGTGAAGAGGTCGATATGATGCGCGCATCATTGCGCAGTTTTGTCGATGATAATATTTTGCCACGCGCCGACGAAATTGACCGCACTGACACTTTCCCGCGCGATTTATGGCAGCCATTGGGTGCGCTTGGATTGCACGGGCTAACGGTCAGCGAAGATTATGGCGGCGTGGCTATGGGCTACACCGCGCAGGCAATTGCCGTTGAAGAAATTTCGCGCGCTTCGGCCTCGGTCGGCTTGTCTTTCGGCGCGCATAGTAATTTATGCATCAATCAGATTTTCCGCTGGGGCAATGATGCGCAAAAACAGAAATATTTGCCTAAGCTGGTTTCTGGCGACCATTTGGGCGCGCTCGCTATGTCCGAAACCGGTGCCGGTTCTGATGTGGTGTCCATGCGTCTGAAGGCGGAGAAAAAAGGCGATAAATATGTGCTGAATGGCGGCAAGTTTTGGATTACCAATGGCCCGTCTGCCGATGTGCTGGTGGTCTATGCCAAAACTGAACCGAAAGCTCAATCGCGCGGTATTTCTGCGTTCATTATCGAAAAAGATTTCAAAGGCTTTTCCTGCGCGCAAAAGCTCGACAAGCTGGGTCATCGCGGCTCAGAGACCGGCGAGTTGGTGTTTGAAGATTGTGAAGTGCCGGAAGAAAACCTTATGGGGCCGCTCAATCAAGGGGTTGAGGTGTTGATGAGTGGTCTGGATTATGAGCGCGCCGTGCTGGCCGCTTGGCCGGTCGGCATCATGCAAGCCTGTCTCGACACCGTGCTGCCCTATATCCATCAGCGCGAGCAATTTGGTCAATCCATTGGCACGTTCCAGCTCGTGCAAGGCAAGCTGGCGGATATGTATACGAGGTTGTCGGCCTCGCGGGCTTATGTTTATGCGGTCAATCAAGCGTGTGATCGCGGTGAGACGACAAGAAAAGATGCGGCGGCGGCGATTTTATTTGCGGCAGAGAACGCCACGCAATGCGCGCTCGATGCGATACAGCTAATGGGTGGCAATGGTTATGTGAACGATAATCCGGTCGGTCGCTATTTGCGCGACGCCAAGCTGGCTGAAATCGGTGCCGGAACATCTGAAATTCGCCGAATGCTTATCGGGCGTGAGTTATTTTCTGAAACCGCTTAGCGGCGGCGCAGACTCTCCACCACACCAATTCCAAGCATCACCGGAACCAGTCCGACAGCAAGAATAATCAGTGCCGGCAGGGCGGCGTCTTCCATTTGTCCCAATGAGGCAAATGTGTAGACATTGGTTGCCAAAGTGTCGAAATCAAACGGTCGCAAAATCAGCGTCGCCGGAAGCTCTTTCATTACGTCGACAAACACCAAGAGTGTCGCGGTTGCCAATGGCGCGCGTAAAAGCGGCATATGCACCCGCGCCAATGTGGCGTTCAGCCCTGCGCCCAAGCTGCGCGCCGCCATATCAAGGCCTGGCGCGATTTGCGTGTATCCGGCCTCCAATGTGCCGAATGATAAGGACAAAAACCGCACGACATAGGCGATAACCAAAGCCGTCGCGCTGCCGCTCAATACAATAATGCCGAGGCTTAACTCGGCGAGAAACGCCAACGCCGTCATAATGCCGAGCGCCAGCACCGTGCCTGGCACGGCATAGCCAAGTGCGGCGAGGCGGGTCAGGGCGCGGCGCGCTGTTGTGCCATTGCGCGCGGCAAAGGCTAAAACCAAACCAAGTGCCGCTGCGCATAGGGCGGCGATGGACGCCAGTGCCACTGAGTTAAACATGGCGGCGCTCAGCCCTTTCGGCCAGCTTGCGCCTTGTGCATGAGCCAGTAAGAGCAGCACGGGCAGCACAAAACCAAGCCCAATCGGCACTAGGCAAAAACCTGTCATCAGGGCGCGTAGCATCGGCGTGGTGTGAAAGTCGGGCAGGCTGCGGCGGCGGCCGGTGCGCTGGTAATGCGCGCTTTGACCGCGTTGGCTGCGTTCCAAGACCAGCAACAAGGCCATAAAACCCAAAAGGGTGAGAGCCAGTTGCGCTGCGCCCGCCAGATTGCCGCGCACCACCCAAGTATCATAGACACCAAGCGTCAGCGTATTGACGCCTAGGAATTCAACCGCGCCGATATCGTTCATTGTTTCCATCAGCACCAATGCGACACCGACAAACACGGCGGGTCGCGCCAATGGCAAGCCGATTTGGCGAAAACAGGCAAATGGCGACAGGCCGAGCGTGCGCCCGGCTTCAATCATCACGGCAGATTGCTGAACAAAAGCGGTGCGCGCCGAAATATAGACATAAGGATAAAGCGCCAGACTGAGCAGGATAACGGCACCGCCAAGCGAACGAAAATCAGGATAAGCGGCGGCGGGCAGAAAACCTGTCCATACGGCATAAAGCGGGCCGGCTTGGTCGAGAAAATCGCCGTAGCTATAGGCCATCAAATAGGTTGGCATGGCGAGCGGTAAAAGCAATGCCCAGCCAATCAGCCGCCGCCATTTAATCGGGTAAAAGGTGACAATCCATGCGCTTAATGTGCCGATAAAAGCACTGAGTGTGCCAACGCCGAGCATCAGCCATAGGGTTGTGCCGGTTTGTTGCGGCAGCACATTGGCCCATAAATGCGCCCAGACCGATGCCTCAGGCCTTGTCGCCAGCCATACCAAGCCAAGCAGAGCCGATAGTGGCAGGCTGGCGGCAAGCAGGCTGACCAGTCCCCAGCCATCGGGTCGCCATTGGTTGATTATCAGGCGCGCCGCATTCATGGGCGGCAAACGTTAATGCAAATCATTCTCATTTGCGAAACATACCGCGCAGGCGCAAAAAAGCAATGCTGTTAGGCGGGGTGAGCTTATTTGGCGCGGCAAGCCTATTTCTGGCGGCAGGCCTGTGCGGCGGCCATTAATTCGCGGGCGATTTCTTCGGCTTCTTCTGGCAGGAAATCCATTGGGATTTCCATTGCCTCGGCGGCGATGAAAAGGCGCACCATATTGCGGTCGGTTGGACCGATGGAAAGCTCTGCCGCAACGTCGGAAGGTGTGTTGATGCCCATATCTGATGCCCCTTTTTGACCCGGTGACCCGAATGAATGAGCCGCAGTTTAGGCGTTTTCGTGGGTCAGGCAAATAAATACTGAAATTAACTGTGCGGCGATGAAAAGCTATTCCTAGCGCTTGCACTTTAACCAAAAGGCGACTATTTTTCCTTCCGTTCATGAGAGCTAATTTGCCTTTTAGAACGTCGGTGCAGCCTTAGCTCAGTCGGTTAGAGCGCTAGATTGTGGATCTAGAGGTCCCCTGTTCAATTCAGGGAGGCTGTACCATTTTTCTCAAAAAAAGGGTCAATTGGCCTTTTTTAGAATTTCCATGTTACTTTGTGCATTAACGCGTTCAAAAGTGTCTAATTTTAAAACTCTTGCGCTTGTCATAAAAAACTAATACCCGCTTAACAAAATTGTAACATTTAGAATTCAAAACGTATTCGTGAGAATGCTTGAGGTATTGCTTGATTTTCAATTGGAATTTAATTGCTAAGTAATGACCAAGCTTCAAATTGAAACCGAGTGGCAAGAGTTCGTTTTGTGCCTTCGGGATTTAGAGGAGTTTAATGATGAATAAATTGTTTATCGGAACGGCCACTGCCGCTCTGCTTGTAACGCCAGCGGTTGCTGGCCCAATGGCCGTGACAGTTGGTGGTTATTACAATTCAGTTGTTTATAGCCAAGACGTAGACGAGACGGATACGCGAGATATAGGTATCCATAATGACAATGAGATTATCTTTAAAGGTAAAGGTAAGACTAATAACGGTCTGACCATTGGCTTTCAGGTCCAATTAGAAGGCGAAGGTCGTATGCAGACTGCCGACGCCATTGATGAAAACTACATTTATGTCAAAGGCGATTTCGGTAAGGTCGAAATCGGTGCGGAAAACAATGCCGCTTACAAACAGCAAGTCCATGCGCCGAAAGTGCTGGGCTGGAAAACCTATGACAATAATTTCAAAACTTGGAGCGAGGTTTCTGACTTCGACAAGCCCTACATGGACGGTATTGACGGCGATGCGCTGAAAATAAACTATTATTCGCCCAAGATTAACGGCGTCCAGATCAGCTATTCAATGACACCAGATACATCACGTCGCAACGGTGAAACCCGCCTTTATGGTGATAGCGGTTCGGGTTCAGCGACGGCGTTGGGGGTAAAATATACCGGCACAGTTCGGGGTATGAAGGTCAAAGCGTCTTATGGCATGACTGAACTTGACGAAGACACAGGACAAGCGACGGCGGAAGATACAGCTATCGGCCTGTCCGTTACGTCGGGCGACATCATCGTCGGCGGTAGCAGCTTTACTGCCGACCGCGCCGGCTTGGAGACCAATGTGCTGCATTATGGCATTGAGTATAAACTGTCTAAAGACCATGGCGTCGGTATTATCATACACACACAAGATGAAGATAATGGCCCCGATGTCGATATTATGGCAATTGGCGGTAATCTGAAGCTCGGTGCCGGCACCAAGCTGACTTACTCATATGAAACGGTTGAAGACAGCGTAGAAGGCGACAGCACCTTCATGGGTGTCGGCCTACTCCTTAAATTCTAACCTCCTCAGGGCTTAGACTACGCGATGGCGGGGCTTCGGCCCCGCCATTATTTTGCTACACCGTAGCCCAAATGGTATCGCCTGATTTGCAAATATTTTAGGCTCAAAGCTCGGATCTCGTCTCAGCGATCTTCAAATCTTCTCTCAGATTTCGACCTGCCCAGAAATAGTGCAAGCAGCCCCAAAGATTAAGCGAGACGACGGTAATTAGTGCATAGCGCAGTCCGTCCACGCCGTAATCGGCGGCGAAATAATCTGACAATATGCCGACCAATTGCGGGCCGAAACCGAGGCCGACAATATTGATACAGAATAGCAGCAATGCCGAGCCAAGCGCGCGCCGCGCCGGTGGAAGCAAGCTTTGATTAAGCGCGAAGCTGACCGACAGATAAAACCCGCCAAAGAAAGAGGTAATGGTGGTCAATAAAATTGCCGTCATCACATCGGTGGTCAGGTAAT
>JAKMCZ010000151.1 GCA_022428185.1 Alphaproteobacteria bacterium
TTTATGGGGTTCGAAACTAAGACGTCGATTAGCTGTATACAAAACCTAGAAGCGAGAAACCCAAAATGACCCGCTTCCTGACCTTCACCGCGCTTCCGGTTGCGACGCCTGCTTGGGCAGTCGAACCCGCAGGCAAGGGCACTTAAAGCCATGATGAAAAAGAGCAGCCAAAACAGTTTTTTTGGGGTAGGCCTTACGTCAACATTCTCTAGCGTTCTCTCTGTGAAAGAGCTTCACATCAATTTAATTTTCTGGAGGGAAAAATGGAAGAATATCAAATTTGGTCGCTTTATCAGTCGGCACGTATCGGCAATGGCCTGATGATGATTGTCAGCGTTCTGGTTATTTGGTTGTCATTGCGCACGGCCATTCAAACACGCTCACCGGTCAGTGGTGAAGAGTCGAACATGGTGGCAAAAGTGCTTTCAACGGCGTTTTGCCTGCTCAATGTGTTCTTTGTTTATGGCATATGGACGTTTGTGAGCTACAACAATCCGGTAACAGCCGGCGCATTGTCTGAGCTCAAAGCCAGCGGCACAGAGCTGTCCAATGTTGGTAACGGCTTTATCGATTTTGTCGGCACAACTGAGCTAACCGGCATTGGCCCGATAGCTTATCTATTCTTGGCCGTCATCACCGTGATGATGATGGGTGCCATCTGGTCGCCTAAAGAAGAATCCTAAGCCGCAAGGCTCTATTTGAGACCACCGGTGGGCGAAGCCTGCCGGTGGTTTCTTTATGCAAAGCCCGCCCCAATGCGCCTATAAGGCTCTAGAGCATTCTTGCATTCCGGTTGCAGAATTGGCTGCGGGTGTGCCCAAGTTTTTTTGGGTTTTCGAGCCGTTCTAAAAGATGTCATAGTTCAGCTTCGGTAACCGGAGAATTATTAATGTCACAAGCACAGATTAACGTTTTTTACGAATTGGAAATCATCGACGGCAAAGCTGATGAAGTCCGTGAGATTGCCAAGCAGATGGTGTCTTTCAATCATGAAGGTGAACCTGAAACTCTGGTTTATAATGTTTATATCAGCGCCGATGAAAAGCTACTCACTTACTGGGAAACCCATGCCAACAATGAGGCGATAATGTTTCACGCCGACCGTTTTGCAAATGGCTCATATGTCGGGCAAATTCTTGAGCGGACGGCATCAGCAAGACTATGTCTTTACGGCAATGTGTCTGATGAGATGAAAGCATGGGCTACAGATAACGGGTTTGAAATCGAATATGCCGAATTGATTGACGGGTTTGTTCGTTAATGAAACTGTGCCGGCTCAACCGCATATTAACCAACCTCGCGCTTTTGTTTGCAATGCCAGCATGGGCGGAAATTTAGGGATTATAGTTTTGTCAGGCGAAAGAATTTATCTGAATTGCCCATTCGATGAGAAAGACGAATGTAAATCGCTTGGCGCGCGTTGGGATGGCGACGAGCGCAAGTGGTACATTACCGGCGAGATGGACACTGAACCTTTTGCCCAGTGGATGATCGACGATGCGCCATCGGGCCAAACCCAAAAAGAAACGCCCTCTGATGACGAAGGCGAGAAGACTTATCTGAATTGCCCATTCGATGACAAAGAGGAGTGTAAAGCTCTTGGTGGACGTTGGGATGGTGACGCCAAAAAGTGGTATGTGCCGGCGGGTAAAGACACAGAGCCGTTTTCCAAATGGCTCTAGCCGCTCATAAAGCGTCCTTATTTATCGCGCATCGTGTATTGCCTCTGAATTGGGGTTCAGTTTACGCTTGTTTCTAGAAATGGAGTGCCAAATGAATTTATTCGAAAATAAAAACCTTAAATGGCGCCGATTTATTGGTGATGAAAGTTTTGACTATAAAATCGATTATGAGGCCGCCCTTTTAAACATTCGTGACCACGGACAAGTAGACCTTTTGTATCGATGGGCTCCGAACAGCTATTGCCATTTCCACCGCCACACGGCGGAAACAACCTCGCTGGTTTTGGCGGGTGAACTGCATGTGGAAACAATAGAATTAGGCGCTGACGAGGCGGTAGAGACAAAAATTCGCTATGCGGGCGACTATGCACATAAAGAGCCCGGTGATGTTCACATGGAGCGCGGTGGGCCAGAGGGGGCTTTGGTTCTTTTCAGCCTGAAAGCCGCCGATGACTCCCTCGCGCAATCACTCGATAAAGATGGTTCCGTCATAGCCGAATCTTTATTCAGTGACATTTTAAATCGCCAAAAAAAGTGATCCGTTTACTGACCATCGTCGCGCTTTTGTTTTCAACGTCTGTTGTTGGAGCTAATAATTGAGAAGCGCAAAGCTTGATGAATTTGCCCTGCCGGCAGGCCGCATATTATTGGCCGTCTATTTCATTTTGCCCGGTATTGCCAAATTTGCCGCTTGGCAAACACATATTGACTTGATGCAGCATCATAATGTGCCCTTCGCACCGCCTCTATTATTTGCGGCGGGCATTGCCAATTTCGTTCTCGGTGGCCTGTTGCTTGCTAATCGGCATGCACGCTTAGCTGCTTATGGGTGCGTTTTGTATATTCTGCTGGTGAACTTCAACCTTCATGACTTTTGGAATTTCTCCGGCATTGAGGGCGCTCACGAAACGCAAAACTTCGTTAAAAATCTTGGAATTCTCGCTGGCTGTCTGATGCTTGCAGGTTTTACGGCAAGGCAAGAAAAGAGCGGGGAAAAATGACCCGCTTGCGCGCCGTTATTGCGCTTTTGTTGGCAGCCGCCGCGCCCGCTCCGATTGTTGCAATGAACCCTTTTACGATTGTTATGGCGTGCGCGTCAGAGGGTGAAACCCGGCAGGTCTATACCTATAAGCAATATGTGATGTTTAAGGCGGGTATCATTTGGCCGTATAATAGCGACACGGCGCAAGCGGTCGAAACCGGAACTGATGATTTGAGTGGTTGGTCGAAAGCGGTGTTCAGTGACCGGAAGATGATTGATGCGCAGATCGGCTCCATACAACGCATGAAAGCGTCAATCGTAAAACTGGAAAAGACAGTGGCGGTCAATTTCAAATCACTGACGCGCGCCATTAGCCTTAGTGGCTATGACAAAAACAACAGGTCGGTTTTCTCCGCCAATGATGATTTCGCGTGCGAGGATATTACGCCGCGTTGAAACAAGACGCTCCCATCAGTGCCATCACCGCGTCAGCGACGTCTGAAGTAGCGTTTCACACGCGGGCGCGAGGCCATGAATATGATGATGGCGGCAATAGCGAAAATGCTGAGATAGAGCGGCGCGCCGGAGTCGGCTCCGGATCTGGAAAGCACCAATACGCCGACAAAGGTCAGGCTGGTTAAAATGCTTATGATGACATGACCGGAAGAGAAGTAACGGTCTCGGTCAAAAAGATGCATTAAAGAGAAATAGGCAAATAGCAGAAAAAAGCTGAGGCGAAGAACCTCAGCGCGTTGGTGAATGGCGACGTCATTGTCAGCGACCACTGATGGGAGAAACAAAACCGCTTCACCCAAATAAATCGACGCGGCAACAACAAACAAAGACCAAAGGGCGGCTGCCAGAACGACCAGAGAATACAAACTAAACGCAAAATTCATGAACCGATTATACCCATCAAATCGGCAAATCCAAACAGATTTGAAAGTTTGAGGCTCGCGATAGGAGCCGCGAGCCTCGATGTTTATTTTCCAATAACGGCAGGATTATCCATGATAATTTGCGCTTGAATTTCGGCAGACGGGTTTTTGCCCGCTTCATCGAAGAATTTGTCGTTATCTTCGCGGCCAGAATCCCACCAAGCGCCCATTGCCGCCATATCGGCAAAGGAAACATTATAGCCATAGCAGCCATTATAACGTCCGCCATAGATCTGATAGGCACGCACTGCGCTGGCACCGTGGCCCATATGCATCTCTTTGGCAATCGCCATGCCTGCCTTCAAGTCAGCGAGGCGGCCGGGATGGGCTTTCCACATATTAGCCATAATCACGCCTTCGGAAAGTGATGGGGCATCGTCAAAGCCTGGCATGACTTCGGCAATAAAGCTGTCGACCGGAATGGTCGCCGCGCTATTGCCAATGCTCATATAGGTTTGAACCCATTTTTCCGAACTACGCATTCTCGCCGTCGCATCGGCATAGGCCGACATGTTTGGGAAAACCGAGTTGATCAACACTTCGGTGGTGTCGGTTCCAGATACGGAAACCTTAATACCGGCTTGGACATCATGCTCCAGCATGACACCGAGCATGCTACCCATCAGTCCCGTAAACTCATCGGCATGACCGGGCTGGGCGGCAAATATATTTGATGCAAAAATCATTATAAAAAATCCTTAAAGTTGGTTTGATGATTTAAGGTTAAAAAAGGCGTGTGTCGTTTTCACCACAAAAAAATTGTGAATCGTCTGCGCGATGAGTGCTGAGTTGGCATATTGAGTTGGAGTTTTTGATGGAACCGAATTTTCACGCTTTGCAATTATTGGCTGAGGTGGCGCTTGGGCTGCTTGGTTTCTCCGCCATTCTCATCGGCTTGGCGCGTGCAGATGAAGACGGATTTAGTCCGCCAGACTCGTTTCGGGTTCGTTTGCTGATTTACTCTTCGCTCGGCACCATGTTTCTCGCACTCTTGCCCTTTGCCTTGTTCAATTCCATGCACCCCGAAGATTCATGGCGCATGCTGAACGCCGTGCTTCTGTTTTACTCGGCTATCGGGCTGTCGATTTTTCCGCGTCAGTTTTTACATCTGCGTGCCTCCGGTTTTAAGAAAATTTTCCCGCTGCCATTATTGACTTTTCAATCGAGCATTTTGGGTATCAATGCGGTTTTGGCGCTTCTCATGTTGCTCGATATCATCACCTTGAAAGCGAACTTTTACGTGGTCTGCCTGTTACTGTTTATAATCCAAAGCGCCATCGCTTTTGTGCGCACCATGTTTTATCGCGTGCATTGAGCCGCGACGGCTTCTTCATTGTGAGGTGAAACGCGAAACCTAATGGCTTTTTCGGTTATTCATACATTTGACGTTGTGCTGCTTTTGTTGCCCGTGCTGGGAGGCTTTTGGGGCTGGCTGAATGGCGGCCTGCGCAGCGGCATGAAGCTGTTTTTCATTTTTACACCGACCATTGCATTGGGTTATTTCGGCGATCAAATTTTAGCCATCGGCAATGTTATCGGCGACATGCTGGTTGACCGAACAACCTTACCATTGGGGGTCATCGGTTCGGCGGCGGGCATGCTGGGCATGATGGCGATTGTCGCGCTGTTTTATCTGGTCAGTCAGGTGGCGCTCAATATGCTGCATTTGAACAAGCCCGGCCAATGGGACCATTTTGCCGGTATCGGTTTAGGGGTTGTTGGCTTTCTTGCCATCTCGATGATTGCGTTCACGTTTTATTTTATGGCGTTTCCCAATCGGACATTAGGCTATGTGCAGGGGGCTTATTTCTGGCCCTATAGCCGACCGGTGATTGCCTATAGCTACCCCTATATTGGCGGTTTTATCGACCGGCGCATGTCGACGCTGGTCAATGGCGTGTCGGATAATCGGCTGCTGGCCCGCGTTGCGGCAGGCGGGGGAAATGCGTTATCGGTCGAGACGCTTGATAAGCTGGTCGATAAAATCAAACAGGTCGATATTTCCGAAGTGCTGAAGCTGCAAGAGGCGGCGGCGCGCCTCGATCCGGAAACGGTGCGCGATATGATTAATTCTTACCGGTCGGGTGAGTTAAGCGAAGAGCGCTTGCGCGCGCATCTCAATGACCCGAATTTCATTTCACTCGCACAAGATTGATAAAAGCGTTTATTCGGCACTGTCGCCCGATGCGGCATTGGCCTCGTTCTGTGAAGCCGGCTCAGTGTCAATTTCGGGTATTTCGTCATCAACATCATAAACCGTGACCACGCCGCGCTTTTGCGGGTTCAATTCTAAATATCGCTCGCGCAATCTTTTCATGCGCAATTTGTCTTCATAGCGCAAACTAGCAAAGCCAAAACCGGTCTCCGGATTACCTGAAATCAAAAAACCGGCAGAA
>JAKMCZ010000154.1 GCA_022428185.1 Alphaproteobacteria bacterium
CCCGAAGGGGCTGACGATTTGCAGGTGAAAATCAATCTCGACTTCACCGACACCAAAGAGCAGTTTGTGCTGTCGCTCGACAATAGCGTGTTGAACAATATCCCGAACAAGCAGGATAAAAACGCCGATGCGACGCTGACGCTGACTCGCGCCTTGTTCAATCAGGTGGCGTTGGGCGCAACCAGCTTTCCGAAGGAAATTGTTAAAGGCAATGTGAAGGTCGGCGGCAACCCGCTGGCGCTGATGAAAGTGTTCGGCCGCCTCGACGAGTTCCCGAACGATTTTAACATCATCACGCCTTAATTTTATTTAGGGCAAAATCGCCGCGCCTGTTAACGCTTCCTTGATGCTTCATCGCCATAGTTGTGCCGTTAGTGCAATGTTTAATGGACGTGGAGATGTCGGATTTGAGCGATCAGTCAGAGCTTGCCGAATTTGATTTTGATGGGACAGCCATCCAAAATGCCGGTGATGATGGTTGGACGCAGACACGCGGCGACTATCAATTCGGGTTTCGTGGCGATGTTCGCCAGTCAATTCGCGGTGAAACCAAATTCACCTTACAGGCAACAACCTTCGTTACCCATAATGGTGATGATGTGCTGGTGCTCGAGGATTACCTCGGCGACATAGATTTCACCCAATTCGATATTTATTGAATGGGCCAGGCGGCCAGGGTACCGATTTCGCTCACTGCGCTGGCGCAGGCTATAAACATTTGGTGCATGAAATGAGCCTCAATGTGCCTTGCTTTGGAGGCACACCAAGCCAGCAAGCTGTCAGGTGTTTATAGCGCCATATGGCGATCCCGCCCCGTTGCCTTACTAGGCCGCGAACTGGCTGAGACGCGATCTGATAATGTCTTCAGCCTCTTTAACCATACCGCCGACCAGATCGTTGCAAGACGGAATGTCGTGAATGAGACCCGCGACCATGCCGCAGCTCCATGCACCCGCATCCATATCGCCCTCGCTCATGATTTTCGGGTAGACACCGGCAACTTCGTCCATGATGTCATTGATTTTAATATCGGCACCGAGGCTTTTCTCTTTTTCCTGAATGCGCGTCACAGCGTCATTTTTCAGCACGCGCTCAGTGTTGCGCAGCGGGCGCATAATCAGCGTTGTGTCCAATTCAGAGGCGGCAACCAATGCGTCTTTAACGTTTTGGTGCACCGGAGCTTCTTTGGTAGCGATAAAGCGCGTGCCCATATTAATGCCGTCAGCGCCCAACGCCAAAGCGGCGACCAGTTGCTGCGCATTGCCCATGCCGCCTGACGCGACAAAGGGAATGGACAATTCTTCAGCCGCGCGCGGCAGCAATATCATATTTGGGATATCGTCTTCGCCGGGGTGTCCGCCGCACTCAAAACCGTCAACCGACACAGCATCACAACCGATTTTTTCAGCTTTCAGCGAGTGACGCACTGAGGTGCATTTGTGAATGACTTTGATGCCGGCATCTTTCAGCATCGGCATGTATTGTTCGGGGCTGCGACCTGCAGTTTCAACAATTTTCAAATCATGCGCGACAATCGCTTCAATGTAGCCGGGATAATCGGGGTCAGCAAAACCGGGCAAAAAGGTCAGGTTTACGCCAATCGGCTTATCCGTCATGTCCTTGCATTTGGCGATTTCATTAGCCAAATCTTTCGGTGACGGTTGCGTCAGGCCGGTGATGATACCCAAGCCGCCGGCGTTTGATACGGCGGCTGCCATTTCAGCAAAGCCGACATGATGCATGCCGCCTTGAATGACAGGATGCTCAATGCCGAATAATTCGGTGATGCGCGTTTTCATGATAATTCTCCCTCGAAAAGATTTTCCAGCACTTTACGCACCATTGCGCTGAGTGCAAATGAAAATTCACTTGTCGGCCGGTGCGCCTATTTGTTAGTTTCCCGTCAGCTAAATTTCGTAAGGGAGAAAAACATGGCTGAAGCATATATTGTTGCTGCTGCACGAACCGCCGGTGGGCGTCGCGATGGCAAATTGAAGGACTGGCACCCCGCTGATTTGGCGGCGCAAGTCATTAATGAATTGATTGACCGCACCAGCGCCGACCCTGAAAGCGTCGAAGATGTGATTATGGGCTGTGTCGGCCAAGCCGGTGAGCAGGCCGCTAATGTCGGCCGTAACGCCGTGCTGGCTTCCAAGTTGCCGGAAAGCGTTCCCGCGACCTCGATTGACCGCCAGTGCGGTTCGTCGCAACAGTCCATTCACTTTGCCGCGCAAGCGGTGATGTCAGGCACAATGGATTGCGTGATTGCTGCCGGTGTGGAAAGCATGAGCCGTGTGCCAATGGGTCTGCCGATTTCGTTGCCGTTCAAAGAGGGTCACGGCTTTTATGTCAGCCCATCAATGCAAGAGCGCTATCCCAATGTGCAGTTCAGCCAGTTTGCCGGTGCCGAAATGGTTGCCAAAAAATATGAGTTGAGCCGCGAAGATATCGATGCATGGGCTTATCAAAGCCATCAACGCGCCATTGCAGCCACGCAAGCGGGTGCGTTTGAGGGCGAAATTGTACCGGTTGAAGTCACCAATGAAGATGGCGACAAAGAAATGCACAAAGTCGATGAGGGTATCCGTTTCGATGCCAGCCTTGAGGGTATTCAGGGTGTCAAATTGCTGGCTGAAGATGGCGTTATTACCGCTGCTTCTTCCAGCCAAATTTGCGATGGCGCATCGGGCGTGATGATTGTCAATGAAGACGGTCTGAAAAAACTCGGCGTTAAGCCACTGGCTAAAATCGTTCACCTGTCAGTCATGGGTCACGATCCGGTCATTATGCTTGAGGCACCTATTCCTGCCACCAAGCGTGCGCTGGACAAAGCCGGTCTGTCGGTTGACGATATCGACTTGTTTGAAGTCAATGAGGCGTTCGGCTCGGTTCCGGTCGCTTATTGCAAGGAGCTGGGCGTTGACGAAGAGAAAATCAACGTCAATGGCGGCGCGATTGCGCTGGGTCACCCGCTTGGCGGCTCAGGCACCAAGCTGATGGCGACGCTGGTTCACGCTCTGCAACGCAATGGCGGCAAATATGGTTTGCAGACGATGTGTGAAGGCGGTGGCATGGCAAATGTCACGATTATTGAGAACATGCAATAAGCGGTTCTGCCTTATCAAAATTGAAAGCCCTGTCAGCAATGGCGGGGCTTTTTTTTCGCCGACGGTCTTTTATTTTCGCACCGATAGGCTAAGCTTTTCGCAACCTTGAGGAGAGCGTTATGAGCCAAGCCGAATGTCCGCAAAAAGAGCCCTATAAAACCGAAGTAAAAGCCGGAAAAACCTATTTCTGGTGCTCGTGCGGCAAGTCTGCGCGCCAGCCCTTCTGCGATGGGTCGCATAAAGACACCGATTTCGAACCGATGGCGTGGACGGCAGAGAAGGACGGCAATGTGTTTTTCTGCGGCTGCAAGGCGACCGGAAAATCCCCCATGTGCGACGGCGCACACAATAAGCTCTAGCAACCCGAATTATATGGCGGGGTGGGGTAGTGAAGCTGCCTTACCCTTTTAGCGCATATAGCGTGACAGCGGTGGCGGTGGCGACATTAAGTGTCGCAAATCCGGCATCGTCGGCAACCGGCAGGCGCGCCAGCATATCGCAAGTTTCGCGCGTCAAACGGCGCAGGCCGCTGCCCTCAGCCCCCATCACCACAACCAGCGAGCGGTCCTTCGGCACGGCGTCAATCAGCGTCGCGCCGCGCTCG
>JAKMCZ010000156.1 GCA_022428185.1 Alphaproteobacteria bacterium
GTTCCGGCCTTGTTGCTGTGTAAATCTGGGTCGTTGAAATATCGGCATGGCCAAGCAATGTCTGCAAACTCCGAAGATCAGCGCCGCGGTTCAGCATATGGGTGGCAAAGGAATGACGCAGAACATGCGGGCTAACATTCGCCACCGGAATACCAGCGGTGCGGGCCAGCGTTTTCAACATCGCACTGAAATGCTGGCGCGATAGAGGCGCGGTGCCATCACCGGCGGGAAACATAAAGGGCGATGTAAGATGTGTTTTGTCACGTTCCTCTAGCCATAAAGACGCCGCGGTGCGGGCCGCATTGCCGAGCGGGATTAATCTCTCACGGCCACCCTTGCCAGTGACGATAATACTGTCTGGTGACCAGCGGAATTGATCGACCGTCAACGCCATCAATTCCGATACGCGCAATCCGGTGGCATATAGAATTTCCAAGAGGGCCACTGCTTGTAATGCCGCTGGTAAAGGCGTCAATTGACCGGCGGCGGCGATCAATGCCACGACCTCACGCTCGGATAGATGCTTTGGTAAGGGCGCTGGTAATTTTGGATTATCGATCCAGCGCGTTGGGTTGTCGTCGCGGATACGCTCTTCTACCAACCACGCCATGAATTGGCGAAGCGCGCTTAGACGGCGGGCCACCGAACGCGCCGATAATCCGCGCTGTTGCCACTCAGACAACAGGCCGCGCAGATCATCGCTGGTACAATCAATCAGATTATGGCGATGGGCCTTGATAAAGGCGTTGCTATCTTCTAGGTCACGGCGATAGGCGGCGATGCTGTTCTGGGCGAGCGCACGATCGGCGGACATTGCCTGAAGAAACCCCTCTATATGCGGGTCTGGAGGCCCATTTTTAGACAATTTGGGCGTGCCAACAGGTGGCTTTTTAGCTTTGGCTGCCATTATCCGGCTCGCCATCCAGCGATGGCGCATCACTGGTCAGGCTGGTGTTATCAGGATCTGATCCAGTGTCATTATCGGCATCGGCTGGCTCGGTTGTGGCATTATCCACCGCATCCGCACCTTCTTCTGTCACGTCCGGTGTGCCATCTTCTGGCTGGTCACTCGCTGTGGGCGCTGTTTCACTTACGGGCATGCTCACCGGGAAAATCCATGCGCCAGTGCTGGCCGACATATCGGCCCCGCCAGTATTGGCGAGTAAATGTGCAATGACCAATTCGCGGACAAGCGCGTTAGCGGCGGCATTCTGGCCGATATCGTTTAATGCGGTAATCACCACAGCCGCGTCTTGCGTATTGATTTTAGCCAGCGGTAAGTCGCCAAACAGCCAATTCGCCAGCAAAATAGTCTCGGCAACACGGCGCTTTTCCGATGCTTGCTGGATGGCCCGCGATAATAACGGCGATAAAGATACGCTTTCGCCTGACACAACCGGCTCAGCAAACGCCTGATCCAGCCATTCGCTCTGATCTGCGACCATGCCAGCGGCCTCTAATATCGGCATCAAATGCCATTGATTGGCCGCCGCCAGATCACCATTTCGCCAGCTATCACCCTCTAGGCTCGACAGGATTTTTGCGGCATTCAGGGCATAGGCAAAGGCGGGGAATGACATCGGCAGGTCAGGCGCGTTCGGGTTGCCCAGCGCCAGCAATAGCGCAATTTTACCCGCCGCATCGCTCTGGTCTTCGCTAAGCGTGCGCTCAACCTGATCAAACCCCATGCCGGCCTCGGCAAGCTCTGTATAGAGCAGGCGCATAAAGCTACCATTGCCATTTGCCAGATCGACATCCATCGCGGCGGCGATTAGCGGCAGTCGTTTGGCCGATTGTTCTGCATCTAACGCGCGCCATGCCATCGCAGTGGTCAAGCCGTCCGGCGCACCAACATGGCGGGCAAGGGCTTGTTCTGCTGGCAATGCATCCACGGCAATATTGCGCCATAGCTTGGCCGCCTGTTCAGCGTCAATCAAACCAAGATTTAGCGCATTAAAGGTCGATAGCATCCGCGCATCAGGACCAAGATAGCGCAGGGCGACCGTGCTTTGCGCCATTTCTGGCGGCAATATCGCCATACCTTCAAGCGGGATTTCATGATGCGCAGCATCCATCAATGTTATGTGAATTGTGCTCAAGGAGGCCGGGTCAATCTCGGCTGTCTTGGTGCCGTTGAGCATGTCATTCACCAATGCAAAGAACGGCGGATCTTCGACCC
>JAKMCZ010000159.1 GCA_022428185.1 Alphaproteobacteria bacterium
ATATTTTTCTCGGCACCACCGATGCCACCGGTCATTATGCGGGCAAAGCACCGGCCGAACATGCCGGAAAAGCGGTCATTGCCGTGATGGATGACGCCACCGATATTGGCAATCCTGATGATCCGAGCGATGACGCGCCGATATCCGGCCTTTGGCGCGCGCCGGCAGGCAGCAAAGTCATCTCACCCCTGACCGAGCTTTTGGTCGCCACTCAGAAAACCGAAGCCGAGATTGCCGACTTGCTCAATCTGCCAAGCCAAGTTCAAGTGACCCAACACGACCCTTTTGACGGCAATGGCGATGTGACCGACGCGCAAATTATCGAGGCCGGGCAGAAAATTGCCCGCTTGCTGGTCAGCAATCCCGACCGCGACGCTTTAGAAGCTAAAATCATCAATGCTTTTGCCCCAACCGAACCGGAAATGTCCGACGAAAAGCCGACCGCCATGACGCTGTCGGCGGCATCGCTCGCCATTCGTGACGGCACGAAACAGGCAATGAAATTGGCCGATATTAGCTTTAATGATGATGGCCTCACCACTCATCGCGCGACCATGCCCGACCATGCTTTGTTTGAAATCCACACCGCACCAAACGGCACACAGGAATTATGGCTCAAAAGCGGCGTCGCGCTCGACCATGACAGCGCCGCCGACCGCCGCCACACCATCACCGTGACCGCCGATGCCAATAGCGCGCTGACCCAGCAATTCACCTTGCATGTGGCCGAGGCGGTCATATCGCTTGAGGAGAACCGGCTTTCAGTGCTGCAAACACCGGTTTACGCCATGACCCCGGGCGGCAGTGCCGCCGCCGCCGTGTCAACCAGCTTTGACCTCGCTAGCGGCGCAGTTATCGGCCACGGCGCCAACATTGTCGGCGGTGCCGATATTATGCTGTTTCATCTAACCAATCCGAATGACGGTCCGGGCTTTATGGAATTGCAGTTCAAACGCGCACCCGATTTTGAAACGCCGCGCGACCACGACGGCGACAATTATTATGAGCTGAGCGTGCAGATTGATGACGCGCTTGTCGATTATCTGATTGCCGTCGGCGATATCGAATTTGCTTAGACCGATTTGGGGTGGCTATTTCCAACCGCGCGGGTTTTCCGCCATCTCGGCATTTTTAGCGTCCATCAGCGCTTTCATGCGCGCCGCAATATCGGGGTGGCGCATGGAGAGGTCATAAGCCTCGCCCCTATCGGCGCGCATATCAAACAACCACGGCCCATGCGCCTGAAAGATAGGAAAGCGCACCGGATCGGTCGGATAAGCAACGCCTTTGCGGGCGCGATATTTATGGGTCGCGCTGCGCACCGCCATTAGCGTGCCGGCAGCGTAGTGATATAAAACCTCATGCGGGCCATCGCCACCGCGCAAAGCAGAGGCAAGCGACTTGCCGTCAATCAGCCGGTCGGGCGGCGCGGGTAAATCAAGCTCTTCAAGCAGGGTCGGCAATAAATCTGTGCCCATCGCCAATGCATCAGAGCGGCCCGGTTTTACCGCGCGCGGCCAATGGGCGACAAACGGCACGTGAATACCGCCTTCAAAACTGACCCCTTTGCGACCGCGACCAATGCCACGTCCTTCCCACCACGGACCATTATCACTGGTGATGACAATCAGCGTATTGTCAAAACGCCCGCGTTGTTTGAGCGCCGTCACAATGCGCCCGACACTATCATCAAGCCCCTGCACCACATCGCCGTAAAGGCCGGCATCGGAGCGGCCGGTTTCTTGCGCCGCAGCGTAAAGCGGCACATGGGGGAAATTATGCGCGAAATAAAGATAAAGCGGCTTATCGGTCGGTGCGTCGGCGATAAAAGTTTCGGCGGTTTCGGCGTAAAGCAAATTGAGCTGCGTTTGGTCGACCGGCGCGGCATGGCTGACCGCCTCGCCTTGACCGGCTCGCCCACTGACCAGCGTGAACGGGTTCATATCATTGGAATAATAGGTGCCGAAAAAGCGGTCAAAACCGAACTCGGTCGGTATCGATTCGGCATGGTCACCCATATGCCATTTGCCCACCATGGCGGTGTGAAAACCCGCCGCTTGCAAAATATCCGAAATGAGGATTTCTTCGCGCGGCAGGCGCACCGGATTGCCAAAAAAACGATTGAGGCGGTCAAGCGGTGTGCCGGAAGGAAACGGCACATGGGTAAGACCGCTTCTGGGAGCCATGCGACCGGTCAACATGGCGGCGCGCGACGGCGAGCACACGGGCGCGGGCGCATAATAATTTTGCAGCACCATGCCATTGGCGGCCAGCGCGTCCATATGCGGCGTGTCAATCATTTGATTGCCGGTAAACCCGACATCGCCATAGCCCAAATCGTCGAATAAAATCACCACGATATCGGGCGCATCGCCGCCGGCAGAGGGCGCGATGGATTTCAGGTAATCGGCTTTTGACGCCATATGCACGGCATCATCTGTCTGCTCATAAGTCGCGATTTTAAACGTTACATAAAGCGCGGCAAAAACCGCCAACCCAACCGGCACGGTCAAAACAAGCGCCAGTCTTACCAGCCATTTTTTGAGCGCGGGCCGATTGAACGGCATTATTTGACGCCCAAATTTACTTCCAGATGGGAGATGGCATTGACGAAATTATTCGGCGCATGTTTTTGATTGCCTGTCCATTCAGCATTGGGGAAGCGGTCGAGCAGACGCTTGAACGCCGTCTCAAGCTGCATATTGGCGATGCGCTGGCCGAGGCATACATGCGGGC
>JAKMCZ010000210.1 GCA_022428185.1 Alphaproteobacteria bacterium
GGTTTTAACCATACAAGGGGTCGAGCAGCTATCCGGCGCTGAGCATAATGTGACGCGCGACCGCATTGAAGCGGGTGCTTTCGCGCTGGCAGTCGCCGCCACGGGCGGTGATGTAACCTTAACCGGCATTGATGAAGCGGCACTTGGCGCGCTGGCACCTGCCATGCGGTTGGCCGGTGCCGATTTGACGGCGCAAGATAATGGCTTGCAAATTATCGGGCCGAAAGCGCGCCCGCAAGCCACGCCGATTACCACCGAGCCCTATCCCGGCTTCGCGACCGATTTACAAGCACCTTTCATGGGGCTGATGTGCTGCGCCGATGGGGTGTCGCGTATTCGCGAGACAATATTTGAAAACCGCTTCATGCATGTGCAGGAATTGGCGCGACTGGGCGCCGATATTTCGCTTGAGGGCGACACGGCGATTGTTACCGGTGTTGATAAATTATATGGCGCGCCGGTGATGGCGACTGATTTACGCGCTTCGGTGACATTGGTGATTGCCGGTCTGATGGCTGAGGGCGAAACGCGCATTGCGCGCGTCTATCATCTTGATCGCGGCTATGAGCGTATCGAAGAGAAATTATCGGCGGTCGGCGCGAAAATCTGGCGGGAAAAGAAATGAGCTTGAAGCCGCTGAAACTTTACGGTCAGAGCAGCGCCGATGTTGAGGTTATCTCGACCTATTTGCAAGATGCGGTGGCGCAATTGGGCGACATGGCCTATCTGGCAGATGAAAAGCGGTTTGTTTTACTGGCTAATCGCTTCTGCTGGGAAACTGAGGGCGCACCGATGCGGGTGCGCTGTGCGCTGCAACTTGCCAATATTGTTTCCATAAGGCAAAAGAAGCTCAATCTCATGCGGCGCGAGGGCGTGGTGGCGCTTTTGGCAATAAATTTCGAGCCGCAAAACCTGCCTGCCGGTGAGATAAATTTACAATTTGCCGGAGGCGGAGAGATAAGCTTGGCAGTTGAGGCCTGTGAGGCCATATTGGAAGATATCACCGCGCCGTGGGCGGCAAATTCGCGCCCGCAGCACGATTTGGACGAGTAGTGGACAATCTATGAGCTTTTTGCGCGCCCATATTGATGACAATGATTTTGCCGAGCGTTTTGTAGCGCTGCAATCGATGAAGCGTGAGCAATCGGTCGACGTCAATCAGGCGGTTGCGACGATTATCAACGATGTGCGCGCGCGCGGCGATGCTGCGCTTATCGCGTTAACCGAAAAATTTGACCGCCAAACATTGACTGCTGAAACACTACGCATCTCGCAAGCCGAAATTGACGCAGCGGTGGCGGCTTGTGACGGCGAAACCAAAGCGGCATTAGAACTGGCGGCGGGGCGTATCGCCGATTTTCACGCCCGCCAAAAGCCGGAAGATGAACGCTTTACCGATGCGGCGGGGGTTGAAATGGGCCATCGCTGGGGCGCGGTTGATGCGGCCGGTCTTTATGTGCCGGGTGGGCTTGCCAATTATCCATCTAGCGTGCTGATGAATGCCATACCGGCGCGTGTGGCCGGAGTGCCGCGTATTGTCATGGTCGTGCCGACCCCTGATGGCGAGGTCAACCCGTTAGTGCTGGTCGCCGCCAAATTGGCCGGTGTCGATGAGATTTACCGCATTGGCGGCGCGCAAGCGGTCGCTGCTTTGGCTTATGGCACAGACAGTATCGAGCCGGTTAATGTGATTGTTGGGCCGGGAAATGCCTATGTTGCAGCCGCCAAGAGGCAGGTTTTCGGTCAGGTTGGCATTGATATGATTGCCGGCCCGTCAGAAATTTTAGTGGTTGCCGATGGTGAAAATGATCCGGCTTGGATGGCGGCTGATTTGCTGAGCCAAGCCGAGCATGATGAAGTCGCGCAGTCGATTTTCATTTGTGATGATAATGATTATGCCGATGCGGTCGCCGCAGCGGTCGAAAGTGCGCTTTTGACCTTACCGCGCCAAGCGATTGCGCGCGCTAGCTGGGAAAATTTCGGAGCCATTTTAGTGGTCAATGATTTGACCGAGGAAGCGCCCGCTTTGGTCAATCAATTGGCACCCGAACATTTGGAACTGGCGGTCAGCCAGCCCGATGCATTGGCTGACAAAATTCGCCATGCCGGTGCGATATTTTTGGGTCGCCACACGCCCGAAGCGATAGGCGACTATATCGCCGGACCCAATCACGTTTTGCCGACGGCGCGCGCGGCCCGATATGCGTCGGGATTATCGGTGCTTGATTTTATGAAACGGTCATCTTTGGTCAAATGCGACCCTGATGCACTGGCCGCCATCGGCCCGGCAGCGGTGCGTTTGGCCGAAGAAGAAGGGCTCGACGCGCATGGTCGCTCAATTTCCATTCGTCTAAATATGGGGCCGCGCGACTGAATGGGCGCGTCGGGGCAAAGTGAGGGCGCGCGCATCGTCCATTTATCGCTCGATGATCCGGCTCTGGCGGCACGCAATGCCGATTTGGAACATGAACGCCGCGTCGCTATTTTTGATATTTTGGAAAATAATCATTTCGCGCTGGTCGATGGGCCTGAAGGGCCATATCGGTTGACCCTGTCGCTGGCTGATCGGGGGATTTTATTCGCCGTGTCGGATAAAGACGATGCCGAATTGCGCCGCATTGAATTATCCATGACGCCGTTTCGCCGCAATATTCGCGACTATTTCATGATTTGCGAAAGTTATTTTGAAGCCATGCGCAATGCCACACCGGAGCGGGTGGAAACCATTGATGGGGCGCGGCGCGCTTTGCACAATGAAAGCGCCGAACTTTTGAAAACCCGTCTGTCCGATAAGGTGGTGTTGGACGATGATACGGCGCGGCGATTATTTACCCTCATCTCAGTGCTGCAAATGCGGGGCTAAAGGGCTTTCGCAGCTTATCTGAAAATGGCAATAAAAAGGTTGATTTCTACGCCGCTCTTGGTCATTCTCCGGCAAATCTAATGAGTAGGACTTATGGCTAAAGAAGAACTTCTGGAGTTTAACGCAACCGTGGTGGAGTTGCTGCCCAATGCGACGTTTCGTGTGAAACTGGAAAACGACCATGAAGTGATTGCCCACACTGCCGGTAAAATGCGTAAAAATCGTATTCGCGTACTGGCCGGTGACAAGGTTTTGGTGGAAATGACACCATATGACCTGACCAAGGGACGCATTACCTATCGCTTCAAATAAACAGCTTGTGTTGGCGAGTGCCAGCCCGCGACGGGTCGATTTGTTGGCGCAAATCGGCGTAACCCCGACGCTTATCAAGGCTGCCAATATAGACGAGACACCGCGTGCGCGCGAAGTGCCAAGCGCGTTAGCCAAACGTCTGGCTGAAGCAAAAGCGCAAAGCGTGGCGGCGCAAGAAAAACAGAGTTTGGTTTTGGCTGCCGATACGGTGGTTGCGGTCGGGCGGCGCATCTTGCCGAAGACCGAGACGGCTGATGCGGCGCGTCAATGTCTGGCGCTTATGTCGGGGCGCGGGCATCGTGTGCATAGCGGCGTATGTCTGATTGATGGTGAGCAACAATGGCTGCGTTGTGTCACCAGTCGGGTGCAGATGAAACGCTTGGCGCGCGAAGAGATAGAGGCATATCTCGGTAGCGGCGAATGGCAAGGCAAAGCCGGCGGGTATGCGATACAGGGCCGTGCGGCCGGTTTTATCAGCCAAATAATCGGCTCCTACAGCAATATTGTCGGTTTGCCCTTGTTTGAAACCGCCAATTTATTGCAAGCTGCCGGATATCGAGCAGCCTTAAATGACTGATGAGAATTGATAATCACCGAAGCGGTGTCGAAAGAGTAGCAAATCATGGCGCATGAAATTTTTATGAGTGTTGAAAATGGCCTGCTGCGCGTGGCGCAGATTGAAGACGGGGTGTTGACCGGCATTCAGGCAGCGCCGCTCGGCAAGAGCGAGAGCGAAGCGGCGGGCATGGTCGGGCAGATTTATCTGGCCCGGGTTGAGCGCGTGGTTGAGCGTTTACAGGCCGCTTTTGTCGATATCGGGTTTGATAAAAGCGGTTTTTTGGGTGCGCGTGAAGCGCGCGCGCTGGTGCCTGATGCGACACGCGACACACCGATTGAAGATTGTGTCGAAGCCGGTGACACGGTTCTGGTGCAGGTCACGCGCCCGCCGCAGGGCGACAAAGGTACTCAAGTGACCGCCGATGTGACCTTAGCCGGACGCGGCGTGGTGCTGACACCGTGCCGCTCGCGCATATCGGTTTCGCGACAAATCGAAGATGAGGCTGAGCGCGCCCGACTGACCGATTTGGCGGAGAAAATCCGTCAAGGGGACGGGGTTGATGCGGTCACGGTTGAGGGCATGGACGGGCCCTCAGGCTGGGTGCTGCGCACGGCCGCTGAAGGGCAAGAGATTGAGCCATTGGCAGCCGATATGGTTAATGTTGCCGAACAATGGGAGCAATTATTGGAGCGCGCTGAAAATGTCGAACCGCCAAGCCTTATTCACCAAGATTTGGGTGCGGTCGAAAAAGCAATGCGCGATTTGGTGCGCGCTGACACTAAAGCTGTGGTGGTTGAGGGAGCGGCGACTATGGCGGTGGCTAAGGGCTTTATGCGCGAACATATGGCCGCATTGGCCGATGTTCTGTCGCCCGCTGATGAGGGCGAGATATTGTTTGACCGCCATGATGTGGCCGGGCAATTGGAAAAAGCGCTGTCGCCGCGTGTCGAATTGGCGAGCGGCGCATGGTTAATGATTGAAGCGACCGAGGCGATGACCACGATTGATGTCAATTCAGGCGCTGCTGAGGGTGACGCGCTGGCGGTCAATATGGAAGCGGCTGCGGTCATTGCCAAACAGGTTCGACTGCGCGCTGTGGGCGGTCTGATTGCCATTGATTTCATTGATATGACCGAAGAGGCAGGCCATGAGGCGGTGCTGAAAGCGCTTGATGAGGGGTTTGACGGGGATAAAAACGCCGTGCGCATTGGACCAATGTCAGAGTTTAGCGTTGTTGAAATGACCCGCCGGCGCGATGTGATGACGCTCTCGCAAGCGCTCTCGCAAAGTGTTCAATAGGTGTTCAGCAGACGGAGACCGAAATGTCCAAATGTCCGATTTGCCGGAAACTTGATAGCGTCAAAAAATTTCGCCCGTTTTGTTCAAAGCGGTGCGCCGATGTGGATTTGCATCGTTGGATGGGCGGCCAATATGCGGTTCCGGCGGTCGAGCCGCCCGATGATTTCGATGGCGAGATTGAAGCCGCATTGGCCGAGCAAGAGCCGCCCGACAAGCTGCATTAAGGCGCATGCGGGTGTCTAGACAGTCGCATTTGCATGGCCTATAAACGCCTCACTTCAAGAAGAGCACGCGCTTTTTTTCGAGGCCCAGGTAGCTCAGTTGGTAGAGCAGCGGACTGAAAATCCGCGTGTCGGTGGTTCGATCCCGCCCCTGGGCACCACTTATTTTAATGTTTTCAGATAAAAGCTGACACAACTTCTCGCAAAGGCGCGCCCATGTCCCTCATCGCGGCAGAAAAACTTCGCAATATTGCTATCATCGCTCACGTTGACCACGGCAAAACCACCCTGATTGATGCGATTTTGAAACAGACCGGTCTGTTTCGTGACAATCAAGCTGTCGATGAGCGGTTGATGGATAGCGGTGATTTGGAAAAAGAGCGCGGCATTACCATTCTCGCCAAACCCACATCGGTGGTTTGGAATGATACGCGCATCAATATTATCGATACGCCGGGCCATGCCGATTTCGGCGGTGAGGTAGAGCGCGTATTGGATATGGCAGATGGCGTGATTTTGCTGACCGACGCGGCGGAAGGGCCGATGCCGCAAACAAAATTTGTGCTTGGCAAGGCGTTGGCTCAAGGGCTGCGCCCGATTGTCGTTATCAATAAAGTTGATCGCGCCGATGGCCGCCCCGATGAGGTGATTGACGAAGTTTTTGACCTGTTTGTTTCGCTGGATGCAACATCAGAGCAACTGGATTTTCCGGTGCTTTACGCGTCGGGCCGCGATGGTTGGTGCGCCGCTGAATTGGAAGATGCGCGTGATAATTTGCATCCGCTGCTCGATTTGGTGCTGGCGCATGTGCCGCCACCCATGGTCGAACCCGATAAGCCATTTGCCATGCTGGCAACACTTTTGGATAGCGATCCTTATATTGGTCGCTGCCTCACCGGTCGGGTATTGCAAGGCACCGCTAAGGTCAATGCGTCGGTCAAGGCCATTGATTTGAACGGTGCGCAAGTCGAAACCGGACGGTTGACCAAATTATTGCGCTTTGAAGGGACCAAACGTGTGCCGGTCGAGGAAGTGCAAGCCGGTGATTTGATTTGCATTGCCGGACTGACCAAAGCCTCAGTAGCCGATACGATTGGTGACCCCGCCATTACCGACGCGCTGGCCTCAACACCGATTGACCCGCCAACCATGTCGGTCACCATCACTGTTAATGACAGCCCGTTTGCCGGCACGGAAGGCAAGAAAGTGACCTCCACGGTTATTCGCGACCGCTTGCTGGCGGAAGTGGAAACCAATGTCGCGATTACGTTTGCCGAGAGCGGCAATAAAGATGCGTTTGAAATTGGCGGGCGCGGCGAGTTGCAATTGGGCGTGTTAATCGAAACCATGCGTCGCGAAGGTTTTGAGATGAATGTGTCGCGCCCGAAAGTGCTTATCCGCACTGAGAACGGCCAGAAAATGGAGCCGGTCGAAGAAGTAACCATTGATGTCGATGAAGAATTTTCGTCCACCGTGGTCGACAGCATGAACCGCCGCAAAGCACAAATGATGGATATGCGCACCGCCGGGGCGGGCAAAACGCGAATGGTTTTTCATGCCCCGTCGCGCGGCCTCATCGGCTACCAAAGTCGCTTTTTGACGCAAACCCGGGGTACTGGCGTGTTGAACCGCGTGTTTCACGATTACGCGCCTTATAGCGGCGATATTGAAGGTCGGCGCAATGGCGCGCTGATTGCCAGTGAGACCGGCACGGCGGTGGCCTATGCAATCTTTAATCTGCAAGACCGGGGTGTGATGTTTATTGACCCACAAACCCCGGTTTACCAGGGCATGATTGTCGGCGAGCATAGCCGCGACAATGATTTGGAAATTAATGTGCTGAAGGGCAAAAAGCTGACCAATGTGCGGGCCTCAGGCGCTGATGAAGCGGTCACATTGACCCCGCCGCGCCTTATGTCGCTTGAGGATATGATGGCCTATGTCGAATTTGACGAGCTGTTGGAAGTCACGCCGCAAAGCCTGCGCCTTAGAAAGCGCTACCTCCTCGAACATGAACGCAAAAAGTTTCGCCGCCAATTGGAAGAAGAAGGCGAACTGTAAGCCGCGCGTTCTTAGCCGCCCATAAAATTACGAATGGCGTAATTGGTCGTGGTCTGTGCCACCAGCGTGTCGTTCTCATCTTTCAATGCAGCCACTAAAGTAAAATCATAGCGCCCGTCCTTATCAAGCGCGGTGTTCATTTCATCGGCTTGCGCTTGGGTAAATGTGGTCTCAGCCGTGACCGATGTCATGGCCGGGGCTTTAAATTCAATTTTCAAATCACGCACGACGGGTTGAAATTTTTCCGGCTTGGCGAGATGGCGCATCGGCACCAATCCGCCGAGAAACTCACCACAAGCGAACAAATAGGCGGCGTGCATCATCTGCACATGGTTTTGCGTTTCCGGCCCCAAAGTCACCCTTGCTTTGAAAATCTCATCAGCTGACAAAATTTCCAGCCCTGCCGAGCGATACAGGCCGTATTTTTCGCGAATGGAGGCCGACATTTTTTCCAAATCCATTTCATGTCTCCTTAAATGACGCAAACAGAATAATGATTGCCTCAAATCTAACAGCAAGGCAGCAAAACCCCAAACAAACTGCCGTCCTGCCCGTGCCAGTTAAATGCGACGGGCAGCACTTCATTTAGGGTAAAGTCAAGCGCCGTGTCGCGTATCATAATCCGTTCTTCGGTCCAGTAACCGGACGCGTTTTGCGCGGCTTCCATCATTTCTGCTGCAGACATTTTGGTCTCCTCACATGCCTATCAAATTGGCGCGGTCAACGGTGTTTTGAAACAGTCGGGCCGAGGCGGCATCGACCATTGTGCCTTTATGACCGACCGATCCGAGCCCTTCGGCAGCGGCTTTTTCATATACATCGATAATTTCGCGCGCGAAATCGACATCGTCTTGGCTTGGTGAAAACACATCAAGCGCCGGTTCGATTTGCGCCGGATGAATGGCCCATTTACCGACCATGCCCAGTGTCAAAGCGCGCTCACACTCGACGCGGTAGGCATCATCATTTTTGAAATCGGCGAACGGCCCGTCCACCGCATCAATACCGGCGGCGCGCGCTGCAATGGTCATGTGATAGCGCGGATAATGGAAAATATCGCCGGGATAACCCTCCGTGCGACCGATATTTTTGACCACCAGACCCTGACTGGCGGCATAGTCACCCATGCCGAAAATCATACATTCAAGGCGTTCACAGCTATTGGCAATCTCCACCACATTCTGCATGGCTTCAACTTCTTCAATCAATACTTCCAGCCCGATTTTGCGTTTCAGACCGAGCTTCATTTCAAGCTGGTTGAGTAATTTATCGGCAAATTGCACATCGCCCGCATTCATCGGCTTGGGCAACATAATCGTATCGAGGTTTTTGCCTGCTTTTTCGACGATGGTGACAATATCTTCATAGCACCATTGCGTTCCGACATCATTGACCCGCACACAGCGCACCGTATTGCCCCAATCGAGATTGTTAAGCGCATCGGCAATCGTGTCGCGCGCGCCCGGTTTCGCCGAGGGCGCAACCGCATCTTCCAAATCGCAAAACACATGGTCGGCAGCCGAGGCCGCCGCTTTGGTCAGCATTTTTTCGCTAACCCCCGGCACAGCCAATTGCGAACGGCGCAAGCGCATCGGTTTTTCACTCATCTCGGACTCCCTAATTTCCCAAAGAGTTTAGCAAATTGGCGCGGCGCATGTCGCCTTTATTTCCATGCCGAACACGATGAACCGCGCCAATGCGCTTGATTTGGGCATATTTTTGCAATCCATCATGCTGCTATTTGCCGAGCGCGGCATTGGCTGTATTCCGCAAGGTGCGTTGGCCGCGTTTCCGGCACCGGTCAAGCGACTATGCGATATACCGGCAGAAAACGGCATTGTTGTCGGTATGTCATTCGGCTATCGCGATACGCGCGAGCCGATTAATGAGATGAAACAAAAGCGGCGCGACCTCGACGATATTGTCAGCTTCGCCGAATAGGCCTGCTTAGAGGGCGATAAATTTAACGCGGTCTCCGGCAGCGCGTTCGGGCGCATCGGGCAAGCATTGGACCAAACAATTAGCGGCAGCAAATGTGCCGGTCAGCGCGCTGTCTTGCTTGGCCGCAACCTCGACCTCGGCTTGGCCTGCATCATTAATCTGCCATACGCCGCGCAAATAGTTTTCACGCCCACCATTGGCGGGCAGGGGTGCGCTCAAGCCGAGATTTTACTTTCACATATATGATTTATGTTGTGGATTTTTGCTTCTGCGTTCGGTCTATTTTCTTTAATCGCATCACATTTTCTATGGCATATCGGCAAGGTGGCAGCTAATGTGACGGAAATTTTGAGGTAAACCATGAACTATGATGACGTTGTAACAGGACGGCGCAGCATTCGAGGCTATCAAGACAAGCCCGTGCCGCGCGCATTGATTGAAGAAGTTTTGGCGCTGGCGATGCGATCGCCCTCGTCGATGAACACGCAGCCGTGGAATTTCACCATTGTGACCGGTGCGGTGTTGGACAAAATCCGCGCCGGAAATACGGAGCGCAATCTGGCCGGCGTGCCACATTCGCGCGAGTTTCGCATTGGCACAGCTTTTGAAGGCCAACACCGCGACCGCCAAGTCGGCGTCGCCAAGCAATTATTCGCCGCCATGGGCATTGCGCGTGAAGACAAAGACGCACGCCAAGACTGGGTGCTGCGCGGTTTTCGCCAATTTGATGCGCCGATTTGCGTGATTATTACATATGACCGCGAACTGGCTGATAGCGATGACACAGCGTTTGATTGCGGGGCGGTGACCACGGCTTTGGTTAACGCGGCATGGTCACGCGGGCTTGGGGCCGTGATAAACTCGCAAGGCATTATGCAATCGCCGGTGGTGCGCGAACATGCCGGTATCGCCGAGGATCAAGTGATTATGAAAGCCGTCGCATTGGGCTGGCCCGATGACGGTTTTCCTGCCAATGCAGTCGTGTCGGAACGCAAAAGCGTCGCTGAGGCAACGAACTTTGTCGGTTTCGATAGCGACGGTTGATTACTGCGCGCAATTGTCCCTTGTTCGCTTTGTTGGACTAGGCCATTATTGACGCTCAATAAATCGCAGAGCGCTTTGAAGCGAAACGGGAGAAGAATATGACAGCCATACCGCATAGCGATGTGCTGATTGTCGGAGCCGGCATTTCCGGCATTTCATCCGCCTTTCATCTGCAAAAATACGCCCCAAAAGCCAGTTTTGAAATCCTTGAGCGCGGCAATTCGATTGGCGGCACTTGGAATCTGTTCAAATATCCCGGTATTCGCTCGGATAGCGACATGTATACGCTCGGCTTTTCGTTTCGCCCGTGGCGCGACGCCAAAGCGATCGCCGATGCACCGTCGATTATGAATTATCTGCAAGATGCGGTCGAAGACGGCAAATTGGACGATAAAATTCATTTCGGCAAAAAAGTGGTCGACGCCAAATGGTCGTCGCCGGACGGTAAATGGTTCGTCACCATTGAAGATGGTGCAACCGGTGAAACGGAAACGCGCAGTTGTAAGTTCCTGCATAGCTGCGCCGGTTATTATAATTACGACAAGGGCTATCAGCCTGATTTTCCGGGCGCTGAGAAATTTGGCGGCCCGTTTGTGCATCCGCAATTCTGGCCTGAAGAATTGGACTATAGCGGCAAGAAAGTGGTGGTTATCGGTTCCGGCGCGACGGCGGTCACATTGGTTCCGGCTATGGCTAAAACCGCCTCGCATGTCACCATGCTGCAACGTTCACCGACTTATATTGTGTCGCGTCCGTCGCAAGACGCATTTGCCAATTTCGCGCGCAAAGTCTTGCCTGCCGGCCTCGCTTATGGGGTGACGCGCTGGAAAAATGTATTGCTGGGACGGTTGTTCTTCTGGTTGTGTCGCACACGACCCGATGCGATTAAAAAGAAACTGCTCGACGAGCTGCCGGCGCAATTGCCCGAAGGCTACGACATCGAGAAACATCTGACGCCGCGCTATAATCCGTGGGACCAGCGCGTTTGTCTGGCCCCTGATGGTGATTTTTTCGCTTCCATTTGCGACGGTAAAGCCGATATCGCCACCGACCATGTCGAAGCGATTGAAGAAAACGGCATTAAGCTGAAATCGGGCGAATTTTTGGAAGCCGATATTATCGTATCGGCCACCGGTCTTGACCTCAACTTCCTTGGCAATATTGATGTGACGGTCGACAATGAGCCGATCGAACCGGCCAATCTGCTTAGTTATAAGGGTATGATGTATTCGGGTATTCCGAATTTGGTGGCGAGCTTCGGTTACACCAATGCGTCATGGACACTGCGCTGCGATTTAACCTCTAAATATCTGTGCCGCTTGGTCAAATATATGGAGCGCAAAAACCTGTCGCGCGTTATGCCGACACCGGATATGAGCGAAGTTGAATATGAGCCGCTATTGGATTTCTCATCGGGCTATGTGGTGCGCAAATCGGCTGATTTGCCGAAACAGGGCAGCATCAAGCCGTGGGTGATGTATCAAAATTATATTGCCGATATTTTTCTGACGCGGTTTTCAGCCCTGCAAGATGGCGCGCTGAAATTCACCAAACAAGCAGCCAAATAAAAAGGGTGAAGCCGAAGCCTCACCCTTTCACTTTCTGAGCCGATAGACGGCGCAGTTTGCCCTATGTGTTCATCGTTACCGATGCTTTAGGAGGAGTGCGATTGAACGGGGATATGCCGTTCATTCGCCTTCATAGGGCAAAGTTTTATGCATCCAGCTTTGGTCGACAAAGACGCCGGCCTTGCTGTCTACAGCTTTTTTGAAGAAGCGCTGATATTCCTTGCTTTCGTGGATAAACTGCCATTGCGTGGCGGCACTGGTGAAATCCGTGAAGGCCCACACGACCATGAATGTGTCGTCATAACCAGACGCGTAAACCTGAGCAAAGGTGCCGTTTTCGTCAACTATTTTTGCCGCCTCAAGCAGAATGGCTTGCAGCGCGAGGGTTTTGCCCGGAAGCGCTTTCCACTGGGAAATATAGAACAGGTCGGCCCCGCGATAGAGATCGGCTTTGGCATCGGGGTCAAAAATATTGGTCATCAGAGAGCTGTTCACCTGCAATGCATTGACTTTCGAGCGGAAACGGGCGTTCCATTTTTCGAAATCCGGATTGGCACCGAGGCGGTCGCGATATGCGCCCCACATGCGCAAATCGTCAAATTTGACGACAAAATGCGATACCGGCGCGCCGTCAATATCTTCAAGATAATACTCAACATAGGCGCCGAGGCTTTCCGCGATGGGACGCAGACGCTCATATTGTTTGACATTTCGCTCATAGTCGCCGTTTTCGAGGTTGTGCGACCAGACTTCCATAACTTCGGCCCGCGCTCCGGTGACGCTGAGCGTCAGCGCAAGCAATAATATTTTCAGTTTTGATAAAATTCTCATTGGTTAACCCTCATCTTTCAACTTAAAAAAGCTTACGAAAGCCGGCTCGGTTAATAAGCCCAAAAATACTGTTTTTTGTGTTTTTCTTCATGGCGCGGCAGTTTCGCCTTGCCGAAATGTCTGTGTTTCGTCAGATTGAACGTTGATGACCATTCCTAAAGCCATGCTTAATTCCGAAGCAAATCCGCTATCCGCGAACCCGTCAGACCGCCCGGTCATTGTGTTTACCGATTTGGATGGCACGCTGCTTGACCATAATGGCTATTCGTTAGAGGCCGCCAAACCGGCTTTGACGGCGCTTGGCGAAAAAAACATCAAAGTCGTCCCGACCACCAGCAAAACATTGGCCGAGCTTGACGCGCTCATGCCTGTGCTCGGTTTGACGGGCGGGGCAATAGGTGAAAATGGCGCGGTCATTCGATTTGATGATGGCGAAATTGACTGCGTCCTGTCGCGACCGGAAATAGCCATGTGCCTGGCGCGCCTACCCGACAAGATACGCGCCGCCATGCAATGTTTTTGCGACATGACGACCGACGAGATTGCTGCGTTGACCGGTCTCGATCCAAAATCTGCCGCGCAAGCGGGCGCGCGTGAGGCCAGCGAGCCGTTTTTATGGCACGGCGCGCCATCGGCGCTGACGGAATTGCAGCAAGCATTGGCGGCAGATGATTTGCAAGTCACGCAAGGCGGTCGGTTTTTCCATATTGTGCCGCTGCGCGATAAGGCGGCGGCGATGAATGAATTTTTGGCACGTCTTCTGCCACTTTCCGAGCAGCGCCCTGAAATATGGGCTTTGGGCGACGGGCCCAATGATGTCGCTATGCTCTTGGCGGCAGACCGCGCCGCGCTGATTGCCAATCGCCATCTCGATACACAAAGTCTGCTGCCGCCAAACCACAATTTGCATGTTACGGCGCGCGAGGGTGCAGCGGGGTGGCGCGACGCTATAGCGGTTTTACTCGGGCAGGATTTCGGCTAGGCTAAAAATCGTAGCTTGGCTTTAAACTTTGTTTGTAAGGGACACCCTCCCATGTCCGATTTTTTTCAAAACGGCAATGTATCGACATTGCACAATCTGACACGCCGCTCGGTCGAAGACCTTGAGGCTGAACTCAGCAATTTTGCTTCAGCGCGTCCCATCGGTTTGGTGCTGCCCAGCCTGTATTCCGAATTGGAAGGGCCGGCGCTGGAAAACATCGTCACCGAATTGACCAAAGTGCCGTATCTCAGCCGCATCACCATTGGTCTTGACCGGGCCGATGCAGACCAATTTGCCCATGCCAAAGAATATTTTTCACGCCTGCCGCAAAAACATGATGTGTTGTGGCATGACGGGCCGCGCCTGACAGCGCTTGATAAAGAGCTGGCGGCGTTGGGATTGGCACCGCCCGAATTGGGCAAGGGGCGCAATGTTTGGTATTGCTTTGGCTATATGCTGGCGACCCGCGATGTCTCCGCCATCGGCCTGCACGATTGCGATATTTTGACCTATAACCGTTCAATGCTGGCACGGCTGCTTTATCCGGTGGTCAATCCGGTTTTCCCTTACGTGTTTTCCAAAGGTTATTATCCGCGCATTGATGGCGATAAGCTGGGTGGGCGTGTCACGCGCCTACTGATTACGCCGCTTTTGGCAGCCTTGCGCAAAGTGTGCGGCGATAATAGCTATTTGCGGTTTCTTGACAGTTTCCGTTATCCGCTGGCCGGCGAATTTGCCATGCGCAGCCATGTGGTTGCCGATATTCGTATTCCTTCTGATTGGGGTCTGGAAATTGGCGTGTTGTCGGAAGTGCGGCGTAATTATTCCAATCGCGTTATCACGCAAGTTGATATCGCCGATAATTATGATCACAAGCACCAAGAGGTATCGCCGGAAGATGCCAGCCGTGGGCTGTCGCGCATGAGTGTCGATATTTCCAAGGCGATTTTCCGCAAGCTGGCGACCGATGGGGAGATTTTTTCATCGGAGAAATTCCGCACGGTGAAAGCAACTTATTTCCGCGAAGCGCTCGACCGTATTGACAGTTATTATAATGATGCGCTGATGAACGGGCTGACACTTGACCGTCATGCCGAAGAAGCGGCGGTAGAATTATTTGCCAAAAACATCATGCTGGCCGGTGAAACCTATCTGACCAATCCGATGGAGACGCCGTTCTTGCCAAGCTGGAACCGCGTCAATGCAGCCGCGCCTGATTTTCTCGCGCGCTATGCCGAAGCAGTGCGGCTGGATAATGAAGCCTAGCTCTTATTGGTAATCCAGACGGTTT
>JAKMCZ010000232.1 GCA_022428185.1 Alphaproteobacteria bacterium
GCAAGCTGAATAACCATTTCCCACTCGTCGTCTGGCAAACCGGTTCGGGCACGCAATCGAATATGAATTCGAATGAGGTTGTTTCAAACCGCGCGATCGAAATTATGGGCGGCACAATGGGCTCCAAAGAGCCTGTGCACCCGAACGACCATTGCAACCGCAGCCAATCTTCCAACGACACCTTCCCCACCGCCATGCACATCGCGGCGGCTGAAGAAATTACGCACATGCTGTTGCCTGCCTTGCAGCAACTTCACAATGCGCTGAATGACAAAATGCAGGCCTTTAAGGACATTATCAAAATCGGGCGCACCCACACGCAAGATGCGACACCGCTGACTTTGGGGCAGGAATTTTCCGGCTATGTGGCAATGGTCGCAAACGGCATGGAGCGGGTTGAGGCGGTGCTGCCCAAGCTCTATGAATTGGCACAAGGCGGCACGGCAGTCGGCACGGGCATTAATGCCAAAATCGGCTTTGCCGAAAAATTTGCTTATGAAGTCGCCGCCTACACCAAGCTGCCTTTCGTCACTGCACCTAATAAATTCGAGGCACTGGCAACCCATGATGCCATGGTTGAGGCGCATGGCGCGCTGAATGAGGTGGCGGTTTCACTATTCAAAATCGCCAATGATATTCGCTTGCTCGGCTCCGGCCCGCGCTCGGGTTTGGGCGAGTTGAGTTTGCCCGAAAACGAACCCGGCTCATCAATCATGCCCGGCAAGGTCAATCCGACCCAGTGTGAGGCGCTGACGATGGTATGCGCCCAAGTTATGGGCAATAACACCACCGTGTCCTTTGCCGGTTCGCAGGGCCATTTTGAGTTGAATGTCTATAAGCCGGTGATTGCTGCCAATGTGCTGCAATCAATCCGTCTGCTCGGCGATGCCGCAGTCAGTTTCTCCGATAATTGCGTTCTCGGCATCAAGGCCAATGAAGACAATATTGCCGCGCTGATGGAACGCTCGCTCATGCTGGTGACCGCGCTGGCACCAAAAATTGGCTATGACAACGCCACTGCGGTTGCCAAAACGGCGCATAAAAACGGCACAACACTGCGCGAAGAAGCGGTTAAGGGTGGTTTTGTCAGCGAAGAAGAATTTGATGCCATCGTGCGGCCGGAAGATATGATTGCGCCGAAATAGGCCGCTTATGAAACCCGAAAAACGTTCCATCACCATCGCCGGACATGCGACCAGCGTGTCGCTGGAGCCGTTATTTTGGGACGCGCTGAAAGACATGGCGAGCGAACAAGGCATTAGCGTTCCTCAGCTTATTCGCACGCTCGATGCCCAAACACGACAGGCCAGTCTGTCTTCTACTGTGCGGGTGGCTGTGTTGCGCTGGGCGTTGGCGCAGTCGGATTAAACGCCGACGCATCGATTTTTATCGACGGCTTGCCTGCTGCGCCACTTAATTGCCAAATAATCGGCCTTTGCCGATCGAGCGGATAGAGCGACAGCGCGCCATCAATTTGCATATCGAGTAAATCCATCGCCCCTTCCAACCGAGCTTCGTTCAGCCCCTCGGCAAAAACAAAATCGGCGCTGGCGGTTTCGACGACACCCGCGCGCATGCTGGCTAAGCCGAGACCGCGCGCGAAAGCCAATTCATGCGCGTCGGTATATTGCGTGACCAAATCGGTTACGCTGCCCGTATCGCTATTGGCCTGCACCGCATCGGCGAAACCGACCGCATCGAAAAATGTCAAATAGCCGGGCGAGATTTCAAAATTCGTTTCACCCGTCAACGAAGCCATCATTGCGCGCGTGGACGTGCCCCGTCCCTCTAGATTCAGCGAGCCTGTAATGGTCGCCTCAAGCAGTCTCTTGGCATATGTTTTGGTAATCAGCGGCGACGGGTTAAGGCCGTTAAACTGCGCGCTTAGCGTAAAGCGCGGCGCCAGTAACCCGCCCTCCACCAAAAGATTCGCGTTCACCAATCCGTCCATCATTTGCGCGGCAATTTGTGGCGCCTCCAATACGCCTTCGGTCAGTTTGAAGCGACCGACCAAGCTATTGAGCATAACCTCACCGATCTGCATATCGGCACCACGCATCTCAATATTGGCATTGGCGCGCCCCAATAAAGACCATTTCAGCGGATTGTCTCGCCAGCTTTTATCGTTACGACGCGGCAGCAGCCAGCTAAAATCGCCACCTTGCATCGACATATTCATATTGAGGCGCGGCAGACCCTCGCCGCCTTGCAACACACCCTCACCCGATACTTGCGCGCCGCTCAGGCTCATATCCAGCCCCGAAAAACTCAAACTGTCGGGCGCGGCAGTAATTTGCGCCTCGCCGATTGCGGCAATTTTATCCCAACCACTTTCAGGATCGATGAGTGGCAGAAAATGACCGATATTAAATTGCAACGCGCCCGAGAGTGATTTGCCGCCCGCCGCCGCCCGCAATGTGCCGTTCAAGGCCAGTCGGTCGTCAGCCAATTGCATGTCGGCTGTGAGAGCGAATAAATCATTGCCCGGCGCTGTGAGGCCAATTTGCATTGCGCCACTATTATTGCCCGCATTGTCGCCATTATAGATGGCGGGTAAGAAGAACAGCGCGGCAAGGTCATCAGCCGCACCGCTCAAAGCCAGCGCAATATCCGTCCCCCCTTCAGAAAGGGTTAGCGAACGAACCGGCGCGGTCATATTCAAATTAAGAGCCACTCCGCCAATCTCGCCCGCGCCGGTATAAATCACCTTCGGCCAATTTGGTGACTTGGGCGCGGTCAGTTCTACGCTCACATCTAACGTAGTCGGCAATTCTGCATTGAAATCAAGTGGTGCAAAGCGCGCGACAACCGGATTGCGTAGCCATTCTGCATTCTCACCGATAACCGACACGTCAAGCGCGCCATAAGAAGGAGCCGCGTCATAATTCAATTGACCGGACAGCTTGATATCGGCCTTGTCGAAATTGGGCAAACGCAACTCGTCTAACCGCAAAATGCGGTTGCTGACGCTGCCACGCAGACTGGCCGTGCCGATGCGACGCGTTCCGGCAAAAGCGCGCCCCAACCGCACATCAAAATCAATTTTACGAGAACGATCCGCCGTCGGCATGAGGTCGGCGAGCAGCCGATTAAGCTGAGGCCAAAGCCCTGCCATGCCCGTGTCGCGCGCCAAGGCAGCGCTTTCGACAATCCCCCAATCGGCCAAATCAAAACGATTGATGCGAAATACAATATCGGCCTGCTGCGCCGGCATATCAGGCAGGCTTACTTCAGCCGAAAAATAATCATCGCCAATGCGCCCGGCCAGCCCTGTCAAAGCCAGCTTCGGGCCGGCTAGGGTAACATCGCCAACCACCGAACTGCGCTGCAATTTAGCCTCATCGACAGTTTCGGCAAAGGCTGAAAAATCTGTCCCATACTGGCTACCAAGCCATAATAGCAAGGCCAATGTATCGGACGAACGGGCTGAAAAGCTGCCATTGAAAGCGGTTTCGGGTGCGCGCAAATCGAAACGACCTGAGGCCAGCAAGGAGGCGCTGAAGGGCAGATTAAGGCTCAATCGCTCAATCTCCAATTCTTCGGTGTTCTGATTTATCGCCGTTGACAGGTCAGAGCCGGTTTCGCCGCCAATGGCAAAGCGTGTCGCCTCTACAGCAACTGACACCGACAAATCAGGGGCAATTTGCTGCCAGATATTGGTCAGCATGGCGGCCGGGCGCACCGCCGCATTTGGCTTCAACAAATCGAGATTGACCGCGCCGGTCGAAAGCCGTCCGTTAAGCATCGGCACCTCGCCCTGCTGTCGCGGCCAGTTGAGCACCATGCGCGAGCGGAAATTGGTATCCAACGCTTCGATATCAAGACTGTCGGCGCGCAGACCGACCTCCGACCCGCGCACCAAACCGGATATTTTTATACGACGGCCTTGCGGCAGAATTTGAAAAGGCAGACGCGCCTCGATTGCGGCAGCCAGCAGATTTTCTGACAATAATTCAATTTCACCGTCGAGCCGCCATTGTTGTTCGGAACCTGATAAGAAGC
>JAKMCZ010000259.1 GCA_022428185.1 Alphaproteobacteria bacterium
TTTAAGCAGAGCCCTCCGCCAGCGCCGCCTCGGCTTTTTTGCGCGCCTGACCGGCTTGTTGGTCGGTCACATGAATCAGCCCGGCAACACGGCGCATCAAATTGGCCTCATAATCATCAACCACGCCGTCGGCCAAAACGATTTGCCATAACAGCTCGACCAGCATGATTTTATGCGCTTCACCGAAATGGCTATTGATGCGATTGGTGAATTGAAACAAATCGCTGGCTTCTTCGGCGGCGTGGCGCGCCTCGTCAATCAGCATGGCAGCGGCTTGGTCATCAAGTCCGAAATGCGGCCCGACCAAGCGTTCGAGCAGCTTTGTCTCATGGGCGTCCATCTGCCCGTCAATTTGCGCGGCGCGCACGAGAAGTGCGGCGGCGGCAATATGCAGCGCATCAGATTGCGGTGCGGCGGTCTCAGCCACCGGTTCGGTAAACATTGATTTCATTTTATCTAACATGGCGTTTGTCTAACCGCTCATTTTCGACTGCGCAATAGCGTTTTGGTCGCAGTTGCATTTTCAATGTTGTTGCGCTCAGCCATCAATCTCGCCTTTGCCGGTAAAGGCGCTTTCGGCGCGGCGGTGTTTTTTGGTCGGTCGCCCACTGCCGGCATCACGAAAGGCAGCAGAATCGACTAATTTTTCGGCCTTTCTCTTAGGCTGTGGCGGGTCGCGGTCGAGATATAGCGCCTGCGCTTCGACCGCCGGACCGCGCCGTGTGCTCAGCGCCACCACTTCGATAACCCGCACATGCTGATTGAGCGGAAAGGTCAGCACATCGCCAATGCGCAGCTTGGCTGCGGCGCGCAACTGTTTTTGCCCGTTAATACGAATATTACCCGCCGCCGCCAGCCGCGTAGCCAATGTTCGGGTTTTGAAAAACCGCGCATGCCAAAGCCATTTATCGGCCCGCATGCTTGCCTCAATCGGCTCAGCCATTCGGCTTTACGCCTCGTCCTGTTTGTTGGCGCGCTCTTGCAGTTGCTTCAACACGGCAAAAGGCGATGTCGGGTCAGCCGGTTTGCGATGCGTGCGCGGCGATGATTTTTTTGTCGATGAGCGGTTGGTCTTTTTGCCGGCTGATTTCGCCGCATTTCTATTTGAGCTCTTATCTGACGTGCGATTTTGCGCCCGTCCTTTACCGCCTCTCGCTTTGCCGGCCTTTCCGGCTTGCGCATTGCGGGGGGCAGGGCGCCAAATGATTTTAACTTTGGCCTGTTCTTCTTCTTCTGACGTATCCGGCGTTTTTGTGATTTCTTCTTCAGCTACTTCCGCTTCAGTTTCGGCATCGGGTTTTTCTTCCGGCTGTTCTTCGGTCGGTGAAGCAGCACTGCCATTGGTCGTTTTCTCGGCAGGCGCAACTTCATGCGGTTGATAGCCGAGGGCGGTCAAAATATCAGCCAGCTCCTCTGCGCCGCAGCCCATAATGGACATCATTGCCTCATTGGCTTCAAAGCCATCGCGGTTTTCGGTCAAAAGCGGGCGAATAATATCGGCCAGACGTTCCAGCATATCAAAGCGAATGACACGGGCACGACAGGTATAAAATCCGGCCGCGCGATAAAACCAAGCGGGCAATTTTTCAGGCGCGCTGGAGGTCAATCCGGCACTTGGCAGCAAAGCTAATGTTTCACCGATTGGGCGCGGTTTCTGATCGCGTAAAACGCGTTGGGCATTGTCTTCAACCAAGCTCAACAGCGCCAGCCATTTGGCGGCTGCGGGTTTCAACAGGGCCGGCATAAAGACATGATAAAAGCCAAACCGAACGCCGCATTGTCGAAGCGTGGCGCGCAAATCTTGGTCAAGCTTGCCAAGCAAATCAGCAATATCACGGCGCGCCAAAACACCTTTATGTTCCAAAAGCTGAAAGGCGAGGCCGCGTGCCAGTCCGGTCAATTCAGCATTTTGCAGGCCTTTAAGCGCTTCTAGATTTTGGCTCAACTGAAAGCGCAACCAGTCGGTCAGTCGCGTTTGCGCTTGGCTACGTATCTCGCCGGTCAGTGTTTCATCGGCCACAAGTAAGGCCTGCGGGGCGAGATAGGCAAGCTTATCGCCTTCTTGAGCGCTGCTGATTTGAACATGACCAATAACCGCTTTGTCGCCGCCATTATCCCAGACAATCTCACCCTGGTCGGAGAGCGAAAGCGCGTTATCAGCAGCCAGAGAAATAGCTTGGGCGCGCATGCGCAGCGCTTCGCCAACCGCTTTTTCAACCGCCGCGCGCGCCGTGCCGCCGGGGGCTGCTTTCAAACGCGGGTCGCGCTCGACATGCAAGCCCTTCAAACGGCCCATATATTCTCCGGCAATCAGAATATCGCCATTGGCTTCAATCTCCGCCACAACTTCCTCTTTCCCAACAAGTCGACGCATTAATGCCGAGGTTTTGCGGTCGACAAACTGACCAATTAATTTCATATGCAGCGCGTCAGACAAACGCTCTTCAACCTTGCGGCTTGCATCTTGCCAATGCTGCGTGTCGGCCAGCCAGTCATTGCGTTGGGCAATATAAGTCCAAGTGCGAATATGCGCCAGCCTTGTCGACAGTGTATCCAAATCACCTTCTGCCACGTCGCAACGCTCAATGCGGTCTGCCATCCAGCTCTCAGGAATATGCCCCTCACCATCTGAAACAAAGCCGAACACGTCACCGATAAGCGCACTGTGTTCGCCCATTGTGGTTTTTCGAAAATCGGGAATTTGCGCCACCTGCCAAAATAAGCGCACGCGCATTTCATCAGACAATCGGTCAAGGGTTGCCGGGTCGCGGCTCAACATTTTGGCGGCCTGCATATCATCGGCGATCGGCGCACGCATCAACCCGGGGCGCGGCGCAGATTTTTCAAGGCTCAGCAGCAAAGCCTCGAGCGATGTGAAATCAAGGTTGGGGTTGCGCCAATAAAGTCCTTTCACCGGTTCGAACTCATGCATTTCAATTTGTTCAATCAAGGGCTCTTCAAAAGGCGGTAGATCGGCAGTGACACCGAAACTGCCATCGCTTTGGTGGCGACCGGCGCGACCGGCAATCTGTGCCAATTCGGCGGCACTTAATTCGCGGTGGCGACGCCCGTCAAATTTGCGCGTTTGGGCAAAAGCGACATGGTCGACATCCATATTCAGTCCCATGCCGATGGCATCGGTGGCGACCAGGAAATCAACCTCGCCGGATTGATACATGGCGACTTGGGCATTGCGCGTGCGCGGGGACAGCCCGCCCATCACCACCGCCGCGCCGCCGCGTTGCTGGCGAATAATCTCGGCAATGGCATAGACATTATCGGCTGAAAAAGCGGCGATTGCGCTGCGTCGAGGCAGACGCGATAATTTATGCGCCCCGCCCCAGCTAAGGCTTGAAAAGCGTGCGCGGGTTTCAATTGTCGGCGCGTCCAATAATTGCTGCAAAATCGGCGCCATGGTCGCCGCGCCCAATAAAATGGTCTCGGCCGTGCCACGCGCATGCAAAATCCGGTCGGTAAACACATGGCCGCGTTCTTCATCGGTCGCCAATTGACATTCATCAATAGCAACAAATTCGACCTCGCGGCTTATCGGCATCGCCTCAGTGGTGCAGATAAAGTAGCGCGCTTTGGGCGGCAGAATTTTCTCCTCACCGGTAATCAGCGCAATATCGGCCTTATGCACGCGCCCAAAATCGCCGCGCAAGCAACGGTCATAGGTTTCGCGCGCCAACAGCCGAAGCGGTAGGCCAATCATGCCGCTTTGATGCGCCAATAGGCGCTCCATAGCGAGATGGGTTTTGCCGGTATTGGTCGGCCCTAAAACAACGCGCAATTGTGGTGAAAAACCGCTTATAGACATGCGCTCACCATGACCAAGCATGTGCGCTTTTGCAAGCATTGGTGCGGATTTGCGACGATTTGCCGATTCGATTCGCCGAATCGAACAAAATCGACTCAAAAAAGCCGTTTAATCATGAACAGTTAGAGAACGAAGCATGTCCGAATCAATTACATAGTGGCAGTGCCGCTTCTGTTCACGCCTATATGTTGTGGGTGCGCATATTGTCTCCGGTGCGGCTTATGGCTTGCCAAAGAACGCCCGCTTAGCCATGATACGCCCTCAAAAGCAGGGTTTTGGGAGAGTTTTCAATGGATTTTGCAATACCGGATGATATCCGCACTTATTTGGCGGCGCTTGACGATTTCATCGAAAAGGAAATCGTGCCGCTGCAAATGCAAGACGATAATGAGCGTTTTTTCGACCATCGGCGCGAACATGCGCGAACCGATTGGGACAATCAGGGTTTGCCGCGCCCGGAATGGGAAGAATTATTGCGCGAAATGCGCCGCCGTGCCGACAAGGCTGGGCATTTGCGCTTTGGTCTGCCGAAAGAATATGGCGGGGCCGATGGCTCGAATTTGGCAATGGCGTGTATTCGCGAGCATTTGGCGCATAAAGGTTTGGGTCTGCATAATGATTTGCAAAATGAAAGTTCGATTGTCGGTAATTTTCCCCAAGTGCTGATGTTTCGCGATTTCAGTTCGCAAGATCAAGCCGATGAGTTCATTAACGGCATGTTGGCGGGAACGCATCGCATTTGTTTTGGCCTGACTGAGCCCGAGCACGGCTCTGATGCGACTTGGATGGAAACCAAAGGGGTGCGCGAAACCCGCGACGGTGTCGATGGGTGGTTGCTGAATGGCGAGAAAATGTGGACCACGGGCATGCATGTGGCGAGCCATGTCATGTTGTTTGCGCGCACATCGGGAGATGATGGCGCGGCGCGAGGCATTACCTGCTTTCTGGTTCCGGCTGATGACCCGGGCGTCAAAATCGAAGAATATATGTGGACGTTTAATATGCCGACCGACCATCCGCGCGTCTCGTTCACCGATATTTGGGTGCCCGATAGCGCTATTTTCGGCGAGCCGGAAAACGGGCTGGCATTGGCGCAGCACTTTGTCCATGAAAATCGAATTCGCCAAGCGGCCAGCGGTGTCGGTGCGGCTCAATATTGCGTCGACCAATCGGTGGCTTATGCCAAATCGCGCGCACCATTCGGCAAACCGCTATCGACCAATCAGGCGATACAGTTTCCGCTCACCGAATTGCATACTGAGTGCGAAATGATACGCAATTTGGTCTATAAAACGGCCGCGCAAATGGACGAGATGTCAAAGCCCGAAGTGGCGATTTATCTGTCGGATAAAGTGTCAATGTGCAATTACCGCGCCAATCGTCTGGTTTGCGAGGCGGCTGACCGCGCCATTCAAGTGCATGGCGGCATCGGTTATTCGCGCCATATGCCGTTTGAACATATTTATCGCCATCACCGTCGCTATCGCATCACTGAGGGGTCGGAAGAAATTCAAATCCGCAAAGTGGCGGCGCATTTATTCGGTTTCATCGATCCGAGCCGAAAGAAAAAGGCGTAATTCATGGCCGCACCTGAAGGCTGGGCACCGCTCGATTTCGGCGGTAAATTTGATCATCTCGACACGCATTTTATGGCGCATGTCGGGCCGGTATATATGCGCGGCGGTGACGGCGCGCGCCAGCTTGGTTTTAAAGTGATGCCGTATATGTGTAATCCGGCAGGGATTTGTCACGGCGGCATGCTGATGTCGGTGATGGATGTTGGCCTTGCTTTTGTTTTGCACAATGAAATGGGACGCCATGTATTCACCCCCTCGGTCAGTTTTAATTTTGATTTTGTTGCGCCCGGTCAATTGGGCGATTTTTTAATTTGCGAAGGCGACTGCACGCGACTGACCAAAAGCACCGGTTTTGTAACGGGTCGACTGGTCGGCAAGGACGGGCCGGTGATTACCGGTAGCGGGATTATGAAAATAACCGATATCGTACTTGATACGGAAAGCGGCAAAAGCGCTTGACGGGCTTTCAGCCTTTTTCTATATCAACCCCTGAGACGCGGCGTTTGCCGCGCTTTTTCATGAAGCTGCAAGCGGCAGCCAGAAACGGAGAGTGACCCATGTCACGTGTATGCGAACTGACCGGCAAAACGGTAATGAGCGGCAATAATGTAAGCCATGCGATGAACAGAACGCGGCGTCGTTTTTTGCCCAATCTGCAGCAGGTCAGCCTGCCCAGCGAAATTTTGGGTCGCGCTTTGCGGTTCCGCATCTCAGCCAATGCGTTGCGCTCGGTCGAGCATAGAGGTGGCATTGATGCGTTTTTGCTGAAAGCTAAAGACGCTCAGCTCTCATCAAAAGCACTGAAGCTGAAAAAGCTGATTGCCGCCAAACAGGCTTAAATCTTTTACCCGAAAATCAGACTAACTTTGTGACGCGCCGCGCACCGGTTGGGCGCCCGTGCGCACGCCGCCGCGCGCACCACTTCGTGCCCCACCTATAGATTGGGCAGGCTTGCTGCCCGCTTTTAACGCGCCCGTATTAACCCCCGTGCTCGCCTGCTTGTCTTTTTTGCTGCTTTCATTTTCCTCAAACAGCTCGGCCAGCTTATCGGTCATCGCGCCGCCCAATTGCTCCGCATCGACAATGGTCACGGCGCGGCGATAATAGCGCGTCACATCATGACCGATGCCGATGGCAATCAATTCGACCGGCGATTGGGTTTCAATATCTTCAATCACATTACGCAGATGCTTTTCCAAATAATTGCCTGCATTGACGCTAAGCGTTGAATCATCGACCGGCGCGCCGTCTGAAATCACCATCAAAATGCGGCGCTGTTCAGGTCGTGCCAAAAGCCGATTATGCGCCCAAATAAGCGCCTCACCATCGATGTTTTCTTTCAGCAAACCCTCGCGCATCATCAAGCCGAGATTTTTGCGTGCGCGCCGCCACGGCGCATCAGCGCCTTTATAAATAATATGGCGCAAATCATTGAGCCTGCCCGGATGGCCGGGCTTGCCATTGGACATCCAAATCTCACGAGCCTGTCCGCCTTTCCAAGCGCGGGTCGTGAAACCCAAAATCTCGGTTTTCACATTGCACCGCTCGAGCGTGCGCGCCAGAATATCGGCGCACATGGCGGCCACGGTAATCGGGCGCCCGCGCATCGAGCCTGAATTGTCGAGCAGAAGCGTAACCACTGTGTCGCGAAATTTTGTGTCGCTTTCCATTTTGTAAGAGAGCGGCTGCATCGGATCCATAATGATGCGCGACAGGCGCGCCGGGTCCAGATAGCCCTCTTCCAAATCAAATTCCCAAGAGCGGTTTTGCTTGGCCTGCAAGCGGCGTTGCAAGCGATTGGCAAGCCGCGCCACCACACCCTGCATTTGCTGCAATTGCTGGTCGAGATATTGGCGCAAACGGTCAAGCTCTTCATCATCGCAGAGCTCTTCGGCTTCTATGGTCTCGTCAAATTGCGAGGTGTAAATATTATAGGCGGATTTTTCAGGATTGAGCGGGCCGTCAGGTGCATAGGGTTGAGTCGCTTCGCCGGCTTCTTCGCCATCGCTCTCGCCCTCAACCTCATCGCCTTCCATTTGCAGAGTTTGTTCGTCGCCTTCTTCCATTGCGGCGTCGCCCATCTCCATCTCGTCAGCCGACATACCGTCCGGGCTTTCGGCTTGGCCGCCATCACCGTCTTGCGGGCCGTCCTCACCATCTTGCCCGTCACCGTCTTCGCCGTCATTTTGTTCGCTTTCACCGGCAGCATCGGTCAGCCCTAAATCGACCAGAATATCGC
>JAKMCZ010000261.1 GCA_022428185.1 Alphaproteobacteria bacterium
CCGGCGCTTCCGGCGGTATTGGGCGCGAAATTGCCAAGCAGTTGCATGCGGCGGGGGCCAATGTCGGCCTAGCCGGAACGCGCGAAGTGGTGTTGCAAGAACTGGCCGATGAGCTAGGTGATGGCGCGCATGTGCTGGTCGCTGATTTGTCATCTGCCGAGGGGGCAGCCTCATTGGCAGCCAATGCCGAAGAGGCGATGAGCGGGCTCGATATTTTGGTCAATAATGCCGGTATTACGCGCGATAATCTGGCCTTGCGCATGAAAGATGAAGATTGGGAAGCGGTGCTGTCGGTCAATCTGACATCAAGCTTCCGCCTTATCCGTGCCGCTCTGCGTGGCATGATGAAACGCCGTCACGGGCGCATTATCGGCATCACCTCGGTCGTCGGTGTGACAGGCAATCCGGGGCAGGCCAATTATGCGGCTACCAAAGCGGGCATGATTGGTATGTCCAAATCATTGGCCCAAGAGGTTGCCAGCCGCGGCATCACGGTAAATTGTGTGGCCCCCGGTTTCATTGAAACACCGATGACCGATGGTTTGCCCGAAGAACAAAAAGAAGCCCTGACCGCTGCCATTCCGGCCGGTCGTTTGGGCAGTGGCGATGATATTGCCGCAGCGTGTTTGTTTCTGGCTAGCGATGAGGCGGCTTACATTACCGGTCAAACCGTTCACGTGAACGGTGGCATGGCGATGATTTAAGGCGGCACTGAGCGCCTATAGACACAAACTGCAAAGGGTGATAGTCAGTTTTTAAGTGCGCTGACGCGCTTGTCCTGTTGGGGGAATCGCTGTTCAAAATGAATGAGCAGACCATAATTTGAAGGAGCTAATAATGAGTGATACTGCCGAACGCGTTAAGAAAATTGTCGTTGAAAACCTCGGCGTTGATGCCGGTGACGTGAATGAAGCTGCGAGCTTCATCGACGATCTCGGTGCTGACAGTCTCGACACTGTTGAGCTGGTTATGGCCTTTGAAGAAGAATTCGGAATTGAAATTCCCGATGATGCCGCCGAAACCATTTTGACTGTTGCTGACGCCGTAAAGTTCATCGAACAAGCTGGCTAAGGCTCTAAATTATGCGACGCGTCGTTATCACCGGCATTGGGTCGGTTAACCCGCTCGGAGAAACCGCCGAAAAAAGCTGGCAAAACCTGCTTAACGGTCAATCCGGTGCCGGGCTGATTACCGGCTTCGACGTGTCTGACCTGCCTTGTCAAATTGCTTGTCACATTGACCGCGCAACCGAAGAGGGTGGCGCAGGCTTTAATCCTGACCTGTATGTCGCGCCAAAAGAACAAAAGCGCGTAGATGATTTTATTATCTATGCAATGGCCGCGTCTGATATGGCGCTGGCCGATAGCGGCTATAAACCCGAAACCGAAGAGCAGGAATACCGCACCGGTGTGCTGATCGGTGCTGGTATTGGCGGGTTGCAAGGTATTGAAGACGGGGCGCTTACCGTGCGCGACCGTGGGCCACGCCGTCTCAGCCCGTTTTTTATTCCGGGCGCGCTTATCAATCTGGCAGGCGGGCAAGTTTCTATCAAGCATGGACTGAAAGGCCCCAATCACGCCGTTGTGACGGCCTGTTCAACCGGCGCGCATGCCATCGGCGATGCGGCTCGATTGATTATGCTTGATGATGCCGATGTGATGGTTGCCGGTGGCACGGAATCGGCGATTTGCCGCTTAGGCATTGCCGGATTTGCCGCCTGTCGTGCGCTCTCTACCGGCTATAATGACGCGCCGGAAAAAGGCTCGCGTCCCTATGATAAAGACCGCGATGGCTTTGTGATGGGCGAAGGTGCAGGAATTGTCATTTTGGAAGAATATGAGCACGCCAAAGCACGCGGTGCGAAAATTTATGCCGAGGTGGTCGGCTACGGCCTGTCGGGCGATGCTTTTCATATCACCTCACCGGCGGAAGACGGTTCGGGCGGCTTTCGCTCCATGCAGGCAGCATTAAAACGCTCCGGCCTGTCGCCGGAAGATATCGGCTATGTTAACGCTCATGGCACATCGACGCCTTTGGGTGATGAGATTGAATTGAAAGCGGTCGAACGTCTGTTTGGCGGGGCTGCAGACGGGCTGAATATGAGTTCCACCAAATCAGCCATCGGTCATTTATTGGGCGCAGCGGGTGCAGTTGAGGCGATTTTTTCCGTCCTCGCCATTCGCGATAATATTGTGCCGCCGACCCTCAATCTTGATAACCCGTCCGTCGCATCACCGATAAATCTGGTGCCGCATAAAGCGCAAGAGCGTGAAGTCAAAGCCGCCTTGTCTAACAGCTTCGGCTTTGGCGGCACAAATGCATCGGTCGTGTTCAAGGCGGTTGAATAGATTTGAACCGGCTGAAACAGCTTTTCAAAAACTTCCGTGGTCATTTGCTGGTCGCTGCTATTGCCGGCGGGTTGGTGATTGTGTCTGTTCTCGGCTTGGTATATTTGCCCGGCCCGCATGGCGACACTGCGCGGGTGCTGCTGGCAAGCGGGTTATCTTCGCGCACGATTGCCGATACATTGCGCAAGTCTGGTGTGGTTCGCAGTGCCTTGCTGTTTCGCGGGCTTGTGCGCATCAGTGGCGAGGCGGCAAACTTGCGTGCGGGTGAATATGATATTCCCGCTAACGCCAATATGCCTGCCGTGCTGCGTGTCATTACCGGCGGCGATATTGTCCTGCACCCCATCACCATTGCTGAAGGATTGACCAGCATGCAGATTGTCGATGTGCTGCGTGCACAAGACGTATTGCGCGGCGATGCGGCATTGCCGAAAGAGGGCAGTTTGTTGCCCGAAACCTATAATGTGGCGCGCGGCATGACGCGCCGTGCGCTGATTGCCAAAATGCAGAGCGACCAAAAACGGGTAATTGATACGCTATGGCCGAAGCGGCAAAAAAATCTGCCGATAAAATCAAAGCGCGAGGCATTGATATTGGCCTCAATCGTCGAGCGCGAAACCGGCATTGCGTCGGAACGACCGCTTGTAGCGGCAGTGTTTACCAATCGCTTGCGCAAGAAAATGCGACTGCAATCTGACCCTACGATTATTTACGGGCTGGTTGGCGGTAAGGGTAAATTGGGACGACCGATACGGCGCAGCGAAATCCGCCGCACGACTCCCTATAACACTTATCGGATTAACGGCCTTCCTCCGACACCGATTGCCAATCCGGGGCGCGATGCCATTGCCGCTGTGCTAAATCCGGCGGCCAGTAAGGCGCTTTATTTTGTCGCTGATGGCACGGGCGGTCATGCTTTCGCTGAAACCTTGAGCCAGCACAATAAAAATGTCCGTCGCTGGCGGCAAATCGAAAAACAAAACCGCAGATAGGTTATAATCAAGCTCGCGGTATTTGATTCGAGAGGCTTGTTTCATGTCATCAGCTATTAACCGACGCGGTTTAATGTTGGTCCTTTCCTCGCCTTCGGGGGCAGGTAAGACCACTTTGGCACGTGGGCTGTTGGAGACCGATGACAATATTGCCATGTCCGTCTCCGTGACGACACGCAAGCCGCGCCCCGGTGAGGTTGATGGCGCGGATTACCATTTTGTTGATACACAAAGTTTTGGCGAGATGCGAAATCGCAATGAATTGCTCGAACACGCCAAAGTGTTCGATAATTACTATGGCACGCCGCGCGCGCCGGTTGAAAACGCGCTGGCTGAAGGGCGCGATGTGCTGTTCGATATTGATTGGCAAGGCACGCAGCAATTACAAGAAGCGGCGGCTGACGATTTGGTGAAAGTGTTTATCTTGCCACCGACCGCCGCCGAACTGGAAAAACGATTGAATAGTCGCGCGCAAGACAGCGCCGATGTTGTGGCCTCGCGCATGGCGAAAGCCTCCGACGAAATCAGTCACTATCCTGAATATGACTATATTATCGTCAATGAAGATGCGTCTGACAGTTTGGCGCAAGTTCAGGCGGTGCTGACTTCTGAGCGCCTGAAGCGCGGACGCCAGACCGGCTTGTCTGATTTTGTGAAAACCCTGCGCGAAGCGCTTTAGCTGTTTTCCAACACCACGCGGCCAATAATATTGCCTTCGCGTAAATCATCAAGCGTGCGGCTGGCTTCGCTCATGGCGCGCATCTCAACCGGAATGGGGTTGATTTTACCGGCCTGAACAATCTCGAGCATTTCTTGCGTGTCTTCCAATGTGCCGGTCATTGACCCGCCGATTGACATAGCGCGGAATGGGAACATTGGAATCGGCTGGCTGAATGCGCCGCCAAACAAACCGACAATTTTCACTTCACCACCGCGTCGCAGCGCGCCGGTGGCAAATTGCAGTGAGCCTTCCGCGCCGACAAAGTCAGCCGCTCCGGCAACACCGCCATTGGTATCGGCAATCAGCTTTTGTAAGTCGCCTTCTGTGCCCGGATTATAGGCCGCTTTCGCGCCTGCACCCATTGCCGCTTGCAGCTTATTGTCGTCGAGATCGGCAACAATCGGCGCCTCGTCAAACATTTCAAGAGCAAATTGCAGCGCCATCATGCCGACACCGCCCAACCCGACAATCAGAGCCGGTTCGCCCTTGTCGCCCGTATTGAGATATTTAAGCGCTGAATAGGCAGTGATGCCCGAGCACATATAAGTGCTGGCGAGACCCGGCGCGATGCCCTCAGCATCAAGGCAATAGCGCTCATGTGGCACCAGACAATGTGAAGAAAAACCGCCCGGTAAATTCACGCCCAATGCGCGACCATTGCACAGGTTTTCGCGACCATTATTGCAATCATTACAGTCGCCGCAGCCAATCCACGGATAAATCACTTTGCGTTCGCCGACTTTGATATTTTTCACATCATCACCAATGGCGGTAACAATGCCTTCAATCTCATGGCCGAGCGTGAAGGGGGTTTGGCGGGCGCCGCGCACATCAAGCTGATTGCCGCCGCCCATATCGAAATGCCCATCATGAAAATGGACATCGGAATGGCAAACGCCGCAATGGCTGATTTCGACCAGCACTTGGCTGCCGCTTGGTTGCGGTGTTTCGCTTTCCACAGCTTCCAGTGCTGCGCCGTATTCGGTTATGGCCTGACTTTTCATGCGTCTCCCCTAATCCAGTTTGTCCAGCAATTGTGCCAGCTTGCAAAAATCTTCAATCCCTAACACTTCGGCGCGCGCGGTCTCATCAATCGCCGCATCGCGCAAAAGCGCAATCGGGTCTGAGCATATCTGTTTCAGGCTGGCGCGCAACATTTTCCGCCTTTGCCCAAAAGCGGCGGCGGTGATTTTAGCCAAACTGCTGGGCTTGGCCTCGGCCAAAGGTTGGGTGCGCGGCGTCAGATGCACCACGGCAGAGGTGACCTTTGGCGGCGGCACGAATACTTGTCGGTCGACATCAAAAGCAAGCTCCGAGAAACACAACCAATTAGCCAAAACGGCAAGGCGACCGTAATGATTTTCATTCGCTGCAGCGGTAATGCGTTGCGCGACTTCCTTTTGGAACATCAGCGTCATTGATAAAAAGCTCGGTTGCCATTTGTCATTTTGCCAAGCTTTATCAAGCCAATCGGTCAGCAACGCCGTGCCGATATTATATGGCAGGTTAGAGATGATGCGATAAGGCGCGTCGGTCAGCGTGTCAGGATTAATTGCCAGCGCGTCGCCTTCAATAATATTCAAGCGTTCGGGATAAGCCGACGCAATTTCCGCCAATGCGGGTAAAAAGCGATTATCAGCCTCAATAACATGCACTTTGCGCGCGCCTTCCATCAGCAGGCCGCGCGTTAATCCGCCAGGGCCGGGGCCGATTTCAACAATCTCACAATCGCTTAAATCGCCGGCATGGCGCGCAATTCGGCGGGTCATATTGAGGTCTAGAATAAAGTTTTGTCCGAATTTTTTATCGGCCCGCAACGCGTGGCGGTTTATGACATCGCGGAGCGGCGGCAGGCCGTCATCGGTCATCTGCAAAATCCACTAGCGATATTCGACGACCGCATCGCGGCGCAAATCGCGCAAGTGACGTCGTGCCATGACCGAAATGCGTTGCGAGAAAATATTATCGGCAATCTGGTCGCGTGAAATATCGACCCCCAAATCATCTTTGCGGTCGCAAACAATATAGACGGTGGTTGCATCGGCTGAGGTTTGCGGTGGGGCGACCGAGCCTGCCTCAAGCTGGGCGACGGCGACGGCAATCGCGCCGGGCAGATTGCGGAGTTCTTTCAATCCCGTGCGCTTTACGTCGGCAGAAAGTTTTTTGGCTTTGTTTTGCGCGCGACGACAGGTTTTGAAGTCATCGACAAATTCATCAATGCGTTTTGTTTTGACCGAGCTTGGAAATGATGCGGTCAGCACATCAAACTTGTTCTTGGCCGGATTATTGCCACCGGCGCGTTTGTCAACCAAAGCCAAAATATAAACGCCGCTGGTTGTCGGAATAGGCGACGAGATTTGTCCGGGCTGCATTCTTTGAACCATTTGCGACAGGCGCGGGTCTAGTTGGTCGGCTGAAATCCAACCCAACTGGCCGCCTTGCGATGCGGTCGGGGCAATCGAAAACTGCCGCGCCACCGCCGGAAAAGCCACACCGGACTGCAATTGCTTGACGATTTCATCGGATATTTGGCGCACCTGTTCTTCGGTAGAAAAATTATCAAGATTGAGCAAAATCTCGCTGACCAG
>JAKMCZ010000263.1 GCA_022428185.1 Alphaproteobacteria bacterium
CGGCGAGATTTTTCAGATTATCAAACGCCTCAATGAAGAGCAGAAAATGACCATTTTACTGGTCGAACAAAACGCTCATATGGCTCTGCAATTGGCCGATTTCGGTTATGTGCTGGAAGTCGGGCGCGTGGTCATGGAGGGTGACCGGCAGAGGTTGCTCGACAGCCGCGATATTCAAGAGTTTTACCTCGGTAAAAAAGAGGAAAGCGCGCGCGGCAAACGGCGTTGGAAACAACGCAAAACTTGGCGTTAAAAGGGGCGGTAGAAAAGTGAGAGGTGTCCGATGAGTGATGTCAGTTCTGAGCCGTTAACGGTGGTTGAGGGGTGCGAAAACCTGCCCCAGCTTTTCCGCAAGCGTTGCACCGAATTGGGTGACCGTTTGGCGATGCGCGAAAAAGAGTTTGGCATATGGCACCGATTTAGCTGGACCGATTACTACACGCGCGCGCAAGAGATTGGCGTCGCACTGATGGCGATGGGGCTGCAACCCGGCGATGTCGTGTCGATTATTGCTGAGAACCGCAAGGAATGGCTGTTTTTTGATATGGCGATTATGAGCACTGGCGGTGTCACCAATGGTGTCTATACCACCGACTCGCCGGTGCAGGTTGAGCATATTTGCGTCGATAGCGCGACGCGTTTTCTGGTTGTCGAAGATGAAGAGCAATTGGACAAATATCTTGAAGTGCGCGACGCGCTGCCAATGGTCGAAAAGGTGATTGTGCTGGAAGATGAGGGACTGAAAACCTTCAAAGACGACAAGGTTATGTTTATCGAGGACATTTACGCGCTGGGGCGCGCTAATTTTGATAAATTCGCCGCCGAATGGGACAAACGCGTTGATGCGGTTCAGCCCGACGATACGGCGCTGTTGGTCTATACATCAGGCACGACGGGGGCACCGAAAGGCGCGATGATTTCACACGCCAATGTGTTGTTTCAGACCAAAAATGCCGGTGTTTGGATCGGCGATTGCTATGATGAAGAAATCATGTCGATTTTGCCGCTCTGTCATATTGCCGAGCGCACATTCTCGGTTTTTCTCGCGCTGCATTATCGCTGGGTGGTCAATTTTGTTGAAGCGCCCGATACCAGTTTTGAAAACACGATGGAAGTTTCGCCAAGTGTGTTCTTCGGTGTGCCGCGCATGTGGGAAAAAATGTATTCCGGCGTGGTGATTAAAATCAAAGAAGCGATTTGGTTTGGCCGCGTGTCTTATGATTGGGCCGTGCGTGTGGGCGAGCGTTTTGAAGAAGCGCGCGAAGAGGGCGGCCCGTCGCTCTGGCTGCGGGCGCAACGTTGGCTTGCTGAAAAGCTGGTATTTCAAAATTTGAAAGTCATGTTGGGGCTAGACCGCGCGCGCATTATGTTTACCGGCGCTGCGCCGGTGTCGCCTGACCTTATTCGTTGGTATCGCGCCATCGGCCTCGATTTATATGAGCTTTACGGACAGACCGAATGTTCGGGCATCACCTCGTCCAATCGCGATGGGGCCAACCGGCTCGGCTCAATCGGTCAGGCCGTGCCGTATATCGAAATGAAAATTGCCGAAGATGGTGAGATACTTTATCGCGGCCCGCATATTTTCAAAGGCTATCTGAACCAAGCTGAAAAAACCGCTGAGACGGTGATTGACGGCTGGCTTCATTCCGGCGATGTCGGTTCGGTTGATAATGAGGGTTATTTCAAAATTACCGACCGCAAGAAAGACATCATTATCACGGCAGGCGGCAAGAACATCACGCCCAGCGAAATTGAAAATCAACTCAAATTCTCGCCTTATATTTCCGACGCGGTGATTATTGGCGATAAGCGCAAATATCTCACTTGTCTGGTGATGATTGACCATGAAAATGTGTTGCAATATGCGCAGGATTTGAATGTGCCGTTTACCGATTATGCCAGCCTGTGCGCGCGCGAAGAGGTTATCAGCTTGGTCAATGATGAGGTTGAGAAGGTCAATCAGAACTTCGCGCGGGTTGAAACAGTGAAAAAGTTCACCATAATTGACAAAGAATTGACCGCCGATGATGAAGAATTGACGGCGACGATGAAATTGAAACGGTCGAAAGTGGCCGAAACATATTCCAGCCTAATCGATGCAATGTATTAGGCTGAAATCGTTTTGAGGAGGCAGATATGAAAAGCGGATTTGTAAAACGGATTTTAGCAATGATGGGTCTGGTCACATTGCTGGTGACACCGGCGCAGGCCGAACAAGGCGTGTCGGACAATGAAATCATTATCGGAGCGCATACGGCGCTGAGCGGCCCGGCTGCCATTTGGGGTGTCGACTCGACACGTTTGGCACGCATGATGTTTGAAGAAGTGAACGCAAAGGGCGGCATTCACGGCAGAAAAATCCGCTATATTGTTGAGGATACGCAATATCAGGTGCCTCTGGCAGTGAAGGCGGTCAATAAGCTGCTCAATCGCGACAAGATTTTTGCTATGCATTTAGCGCTCGGCACGGGCCATAACAATGCGGTTTTCAAACGCCAGTTTGCCAAAAATGTGCCTAATCTTTTTCCGCTCACCGGTGCGGTCTCAATGGGTTTGCCGCTGCACAAGCTGAAGTTTCAGTCGCTGTCGACTTATCAGCAGCAGGCGCGTTCGGGTATTCGCTATTTCAACAAAACCAAAGGCCATGATCGCATTTGCACTTTCGTGCAGGACACGGATTACGGGCAGGAAGTCATCGATGCGGTTGATAAAGAAGTAAAAGCGATGGGCTTGAAACTTGTCGGGGAAGCCAAGCATAAGCCGACCGAAACAGAATTTATCGGCTCAATGACCTCGCTAAAAAACGCCAATTGTGATTTGATTGTCTTCGGCACAATTATTGCCGATGCCATTCGCGGCTATTCGACGGCGCGTAAGCTGGGCATCACCGCTGATATGATAGGTAATGTGGCATCTAGCGAGCGTATTGTGGCGGCGGCTAAAAACGGAGCGACTGAGGGTTTTTACGTCGCTACCTCGTCGCGTGCGGTTTATCGGGACATGAACCCGAGTGACCAGCAGCTTGATTTGATTGAGCGTTTCAACAAACGTTACGGTTCAGACCCGACCGGTGCGATTATTTACGCGCATATGCAGACCAAGCTTTTGTTGAAGGGGCTTGAAGATGCCGGACGCGATTTGACGGTCGACAGTTTTGTTGCCGCAATGGAAAACATCAAGAATTTCGACGATGGCATTGGCACACCTTTGCACAGTTATTCATCGACCAATCACGTCGGCACCGATGGCGTGATGCTCGATGTTGTCAAAAGCGGCAAGTTTGTGCCGGTGGCGGACGACATTCACAAAATGTAAAAATCGCAATCGCCCTGTTGTCGCTTGGGTTTTAAGCGGCCAGCGCGATTGTGTTCAAATCAAACCGATTGCGAAGCTCCAAGAGCGGCGTGTCGATTTCCTCTTCCCATTTGTGGAAGTGGATATTCTTTGACTTGCGCCCAAACGTCCAGCCATCAGCGATTGCGTCCATACATTGGGTGATGATACGCGGTTCGAGAAACGCATAATGCGCCGCCGTCACAGCCATACGCATGGCGTGATAGGGAAAGCGCAATTGCGCCAAATAGTAGGCTGCCAGTGACAGCTCACCCATGTGGGTAGCCCGATATCCGGTCAGAATGTGCAGGAAGTCATGCGTCTGGAAACCGCGCGTAATCAAATAGCTCAAGTCAGCCGGCAGTCGATTGAGTGCGCCTTTTTGGGTTAACTCTTCATTCATGGCGCGGTAATTGCGACCGAGGTTTTCTTCCAATTTGTTCTCAAGAATGAAAGCGCGATAGCCGTGTCCCAATGTGCCGGGCGCACATTCGTCCAAGCGCTCCAGCGAAAGCGGCTCGGCAAAATGGCGCTCTTTCACAAATGCATCGACGCCCTCAATTTTGTGCATTTCTTCGAGATAGCCTTCAATCGCCTCATCGGGCGCTTCAGCCCACCAATCGTGAAACAGAAAATAAACGCCATATTCCAGCGGCGTATCCACTGAGGTCAAAAACTTCTCAGCGAAAGTGCGATCAACTTTTTTATCCATAATGAACTCCCATTACTGCAATGTTAATATAAGGGCGGGCATGCGGGCAAGCGCCGTCATTTTTGTGCCTAAAGCGCCAGCGTGAAACCGCCATTGACCGGATAGGTCTGACCGGAAATCCACTCGCTGGCATCGGAAGCCAGATATAGCGCCATATTGGCAATATCGGTCGGCTCGCCGGGCCGACGAATAATATATTTCGACATTGTTCCCTTCATGCGCTCCGGGTCTTCCAGCCAAGCTTGCGTTGCGGGCGTGTTGGTCAGCGAGATGACAATATTATTGGCGGTAATTTGATGCCGCCCCATTGTGCGCGCCACGGAGCGCATAAAACCGGCGGCACCGGCTTTGGCGCCGCTGTAAATTTCCATACCCAAATCGCCATAACGGCTGGCATCGGAGATTATCGAGATAATGCGTCCGGGGGCTTGGCGTTTCATCATGCCGGGCAATACTGCGCCGGCGCAGTTAATCACGCCGTAAAAATTGACGCCAATGGTGCGATCCCAAATGTCCTTATCGGTTTCCCAGAACGGCTTGCGTTGCTCGGGGATAGGTTCGGCTCCTGCATTACCGGCATTATTGACCAATACGCCAACTGTGCCGAGTTCGTCCTCGGCTTTGGCGACCATCGCTTCGACGCTGGCGCGGTCGCTGACATCGGCTTGCACGGCAATCGCCTTGCCACCGGCGCTGTTAATCTCATCAGCAACCGCTTCGGCGCGCTCAAGGAAGTAGTCATTGACGGCAACCCCGCCTGAATTGCTGGCTGCTGCCAAATGCTTGGCGATTTGCGCGCCAACGCCTTGTCCGGCACCGGTTACCAGGCTCACGCGCCCGCCCATATCCAGAATATCACTCATCTTATTTTCTCCTCAAATTAATCCGTGGGCGCGAATGGCCTCAATATGTGCCTGCATAATCTCATCAAGCCCACGCAGGGTGACCCTCAAACTGTCGCGGCGTGTCGTGTCAAAAGCAGTCGGGCGCGTCGGTGTTTCGTCCTCATCGATTGGCGGCATTTGATAATCCGGCACGTGGTTTTTAATGGCAGTCAATATATCACGCCAATGCCAGCTTTGCTTGACCCCGAAATAGCGTCCTTCAGCGTCGGGGTTCAACAAGGCGGCAAGATGAAGCTTGGCTAAATCGCGGGCGTCAATCATCGACATTGAGCCATTGGGCACTTTGTCGTTCAGCCGCTCGCCTTTTATGATGGCGGCATAGCTTTTTAGCCCACGCACCGGTTCATCTTGCCAGCACGGCCCGCAAATCATTGACGGGTTAATCGTCACGCCGCGAAAGGCCGCATGCTCGGCGCTTTTCGCCAGCACAATTTTGTCCAATCGGGTTTTACCAAGCGGCGCATGCTTGCCTTGTTCGGCTTGCACATTTTCGTCTGACCAATGGTCAATCTCGTTTTTCAATTCGGGGTCACCGCTTGGCGGATTGGTCGAACCGGTTGATGAGGTAAAGACAGCGGGGATAGCGCGCGCGGTAGCTGCGTCGCACACGCTCTCAGCCATAAGGGTCATAATTTCTGTAGTTGCCGGTTCTTGTTTTTCAGTTCCGGCGCTGCAAATTACGCCCAGACTATCGTCGAGCAAGGCGGCGGTCGCAGCTTCATCGCCGATTTCATAATGTTGTAAGCGCAGAGTCGCGCCGCCAGTTGCGGACTGCGCCGCCATGTTATCCAACCATGCGGTGTCGCGCGTATCGGGTGCGCGCATGCCGCCTTTTACATGATAGCCGGCGGCTAAAGCAGCGGCCGCCACATGCGCGCCGACAAAGCCGCTAATGCCAAGCACGCAAATTGTTTTGCTCATCTTGCTGTCGTCTCCCATGCATTTATTGTCGGTTAAACACGCCCGCATGTTCAAGCTAATTTTGTCGCTTGGTCTCAATCGGAAGGCGTGATTAGATTGGGCAATGACTTGAGGGGGGTATCATGTCTCAGCAAAATGAGTTTAAACGCGGCTGGGCGGTTCTGCTCGGCGCTTTTATCGGCACCGGCGTCGGCCTTGCCTCAATGGTTTATTATTCTTCCGGTATTTGGATACGCCCGTGGCAGCAAGAGTTTGGTTGGACGCGCGCCGAAATGGCGTTTCAAACGTCGATTGCCGTGGTTGTTATGATGCTTCTTGCGCCGCTGGTCGGTCGCTTAATTGACCGCTATGGGCTGCGCCGGGTCACGGCGATTTGTTTGCTCGGTTATGGCTCTTTTCTGGCGGTTTTTCCATTTATGAATGGTTCGCTTATGGTGCTTTATGCGCTCAGTTTCGGCTATGCGATTTTTGGTGTCGGCACGACGGGCATCGCCTTCACCCGCGCCGTTAATGCGTTTTTTATCAAAAATCGTGGTTTGGCGCTGGGCATCTGCTTGACCTCGACCGGCGTGGTCGCCTACGCCATGCCGCGTTTTATGACCCCTTATGTTGCCGAACATGGTTGGCGCGCCGGTTATTGGGTGATGTTTGCCATCGTGATGGTCTGCGTGCCGATTGTTTACCTGCTGCTGCGCGATGGCCCTGACGAAGACGACCCGGCCAGCCTAGCGCAGGCGCAAAAGGGCATGCGTTTTGCTGAAGCCATTCGCACGGTCACATTCTGGAAAGTGGCGAGCATTTTCTTGCTCATCTCAACCGCTATATTGGGTCTTATTCCGGCTTTTATTCCGCTATTGCAAGATGCCGGACTGAGCCCGCAAGAGGCCGGTAGCTTGGGCGCAATACTGGGGCTGTCGATTTTGGTATCGCGGCTGTTTATCGGTTTCATTATTGACCGTATTTTTGCTCCCTATGTCGCCGCCGTGGCTTTTGCTTTTGTCGGTTTGGGGTGCTTGGCGTTAGGTGTTGGCGGTATCGACTATGCGGTGCTGGCGGCGATTGCGCTGGGCTTTGCTGTCGGTGCAGAAGTCGACCTTATCGGTTATTTCACAGCCCGCTATTTCGGCATGGCTAATTATGGGTCAATTTACGGCCTGCAATACTCAATCTTCATTTTTGGCGCGGCGATTGGGCCGGTCTATACGGGTTATATTTGGGACGTAACCGGTAATTATGACTTGTCGTTGATTATTGCCGCTGCGCTGATGGTGCCGGTTATCATCATCGCCCTGACATTGCCGGCTTTCGACAATGAGTAAAACCGGCACTTGGAGACAATGAGCGCGAAGGCGCTTGCACGGGGCAAGCCGCTGCGCTTAACTAATTGAAATGAAAGTAGGGAGGTTATCATGGATTACAAATTACTTATTAATGGCGCGCTGGTAGAGGGGGCGAGCAGCATGCAGGTTGTTAATCCGGCAACAGAGGAAGTTTTGGCTGACTGCCCGACCGCATCGGAAGCGCAACTTAACGAAGCGGTTGATGCGGCGCAGGCCGGTTTCCAAATATGGAAGAATACGCCGATTGAAGAACGCCGCGCAAAGCTTGGCGAAATTGCCGATATTATCGAGGCCAATAATGAAGATTTGGCGCGTATTTTGACGCAAGAGCAGGGCAAGCCGCTGGCCGATGCGATGGGCGAGATTATGGGTGCGGCGTTGTTCTTTCGCTATTTCCAAACGCTCGATCTGCCGGTTGAAGTGCTGGAAGATAACGACACGCAGCGCGTTGAAATTCACCGCAATCCGCTGGGTGTCGTGGGCGCGATTATTCCGTGGAACTTCCCGATTATGTTGCTGGCATTCAAACTGCCGGCTGCACTTTTGGGCGGTAATTCGATTATCGTCAAACCGGCACCGACAACGCCCTTATCGGCTTTGCATTTGGGCAAGCTGATTGCTGATGTGTTGCCGGCCGGTGTGCTGAACATCATCGCCGACGACAATGATTTGGGTGATAAAATCACAACCCATAAGGGTATCAGCAAAATCTCTTTCACCGGTTCAACGGCAACCGGTGCGCGGGTGATGGCTTCCGCAGCCAGCACGTTGAAGCGTATCACGCTTGAACTGGGCGGCAATGATGCCGGTATCGTGATGGACGATGTCGATGTCGAAGCTGTTGCACCGCAAATCTTTCAGGGTGCTTTCGGCAATAATGGTCAGATTTGCATCGCCATGAAGCGGGTTTACGCGCATGAGTCGATTTATGACCGCTTGGTCGAACAACTTGCCAAGCTGGCGGAAGAAGCGATTGTCGGCAATGGTTTGGAGCAGGGCACTCAGCTTGGTCCGCTGCAAAACAAAATGCAGTTTGAGAAAGTCAAAGACTATATCGAAGACGGGCGCGCAAATGGCACGATTGTTGCCGGTGGCGATGTGCCTGAAGGCAAAGGCTATTTCATTCCGCCGACCATTGTTCGCGATATTGACGATGATAGCCGTCTGGTCAGCGAAGAGCAGTTTGGTCCGGTATTGCCGGTCATCAAATATGATGATGTCGATGATGTTATCGACCGCGCCAATAATTCCGATTACGGCCTCGGTGGGTCGGTCTGGTCGTCAGACATTGACCGCGCCTATGAAGTTGCCAAAAAAGTCGATAGCGGCACAATTTGGGTTAATAAACATGCTGATTTGCAACCTCATGTGCCGTTTGGTGGCATTAAGACATCGGGCATTGGTGCCGAGCTTGGGGCCGATGGTCTTAACGAGTTTACCCAGCGCAAAGTGATTAACGTTGCCAAAGGCTAATAAAAACGTTTGAAAATTTGAAAAGGCACCTTTTACTTTTTTCCGCTTTTGCGGAATTTTCGGGGATATGATGCAGAGACGTGATTTTCTCGCCGGGGTCAGCGCTATGGCTTTGGCCGCTGCAACGAAGCCATCGCAAGCGGCGATGGATGAATTCGTCTCCTATGATGGCATGGGCCAAGCAGAGCTGGTGCACAATGGAGAAGTATCCTCTCTTGAATTGGTTGAGGCGGCCATCAAGCGCATTGAGCGGCTTAATCCGGCGCTAAATGCCGTAGTGCATAAATTATATGATGAAGGTCGTGCCGTGGCGCAAAGCGATTTGCCGGACGGGCCATTCAAGGGGGTGCCCTATCTGATCAAAGATTTGCAGGAACTAGCTGGTGCTCCGCTCACTTATGGTTCAAAATTATTTGAACATAATTTCGCGGACTTTGACTCTGGTAGTGTTGTAAGCGCTAAAAAAGCTGGCTTAGTAATTATTGGCAAAACCAATACGCCTGAGTTTGGTTTCGTATCAACTACCGAAAGCCAATTGTTAGGACCAGCCCGAAACCCCTATAATACGGCCTATCACTCCGGTGGAAGTTCAGGCGGCGCTGGCGTGGCTGTTGCGTCTGGTATGGTCCCTTTCGCGCATGCATCCGATGGCGGTGGATCAATCCGCATTCCAGCCTCGGTCAATGGCCTGGTCGGTTTAAAGGCTACTCGACATCGTTTATACATGAATACGCCACCCTCCGTTGAGGCAGATATTAGTGTTCGTTTGGCGGTTTCGCGCTCGGTGCGCGATACGGCTCAGATTTTGAATGTGTCTGAGAAAAAGGGCGGCGCGGCGGATTATGCGCCGACGGGCTTTATCCATAGGCCATCAAAAAAGCGTTTAAAGATAGCTTTTCACACGAAAACATTTGAAGGAAGAGAGCCTCACACAGACGTAAAAGAGGCAACGGAGCGTGCTGCTAAGCTTTGCGAAAATTTAGGGCACAAAGTGGAGCTAGTCGAGGCAGCCGTTGTCGTAGATGATGACTTTTTAGACCAGTTTATGAACGTCTGGTCATACTCAGCACATAATCTAGTCAAAAATGTTCGAATAATCGGCTTGATGCAGGGGCGATGGGTCGATCCTGAAAATGTCTTAGAGCCATTCTCCCGTGGTATGGCCGAACTTTATGGTTCACGTAAGGCGAAAGATCCAGATCTTGACAAAAAAGCCATTGAATACGTCCGAAAGGTGGAGGCTGGCTATCGGGACTTCTTTAAAAATTACGATGTCATTATGTCGCCAGTGTTGTTCAAGCCACCTCTATTAATTGGTGAACAAGGCAGCCACAAAAGTTTTGAAGAGGTATTTGCTTCGGTTAATGACTATGTGGCGTATACCGCACAATATAATGTGTCTGGTAATCCGGCAATCAGCTTGCCTCTTTATACCAGCAGTGTAGGCCTACCCATCGGCACGCAATTTGCGGCGGCGCATGGGAAAGAGGCTACTTTGCTGCATCTGGCTTACGAGTTAGAAGATGCCCTGCCATGGAAGAATAGGTGGCCGGAAATCTCGGCTCTTAAGCTGGCTTAACTGGCCCAATTTTTTTCCATGCGTACTTTTTAAAGCGCTTCTACCTCAATAGATTAAATGCCGTTAAAACATTGAAAATATACAATAATTTTTTATCTTTGCCGTGTAAAAAGTGATGCTTATTCATGTTATTTTGCTTTATTCGATTACTACGATGGCATAAGATTCCGCTAGTTAATCGGAGGTAGTAACTATGCGAAAAGTTTTGTTGATTAGTGTCTTTTCTCTCGCGCTTGCGGCATGTGGCGGCGGCGGTGGCGGCGGCGGTGGAAGCGGCGGTAGCTCGAGTTCTGATACCCCGTCGGGAGGTGGTTTAGCTACTCAAGGAATTTCACCGCCGGGATCTGTTTCTGTTGTTCCTTCGGCCAATTGAGAATAATTGTAATTTAAGTGAGAGATAAATCATGAGAAAATTGATA
>JAKMCZ010000268.1 GCA_022428185.1 Alphaproteobacteria bacterium
GATGGCTCCTATTTTCTTTGGGACAATGTCGGTGACAACCCCTACCCCGCAATGCTTGGGCTGGCCGAGCAAATTATCGTCACCGGAGACAGCGTCAATATGGTTGGTGAGGCGTGCTTGCCCGGCGTGCCGGTGCAAGTGTTTGCGCTGCGCGGCGGTTCAGCCAAATTCGACCGTTTCCACGCCGAACTAAGCGCGGCTGGTATGACCCGCCCGTTTAGCAACACATTGGAAAGCTGGTCGATGCAAGCGCACAATCCGACCGATGAGATTGCGCTGGCAATCAAAAACGCCTATGCGGCGCACAAAAACATCTGAATAAGCTCTGAATAAACTCTGAATAAACTGGCCCTGTGGCAAGCTGGCCTCTTGGGATTTGCGGAATCTTGCCTACATTAAGAATAAGATTTTGGAGACGCTTATGAGTGATGTCAAACACACAAAAATGTTGATTGTCGGGTCGGGTCCGGCCGGATATACCGCCGCCGTTTATGCCGCGCGCGCCATGCTGGCGCCGGTGCTGGTGCGCGGGCTGCAACCCGGCGGTCAATTGACCATCACCACCGATGTTGAAAACTATCCGGGCTTTGCCGACGCCGTGCAAGGCCCGTGGCTGATGGAGCAGATGGAAGCGCAAGCCGCCAATGTCGGCACCGAAATTATCTCTGACATCATCACTGAGGTGAATTTAACCACTCGCCCCTTCACTGCCAAAGGTGATAGCGGGAAAGCCTTCACCGCTGACACGGTAGTGATTGCCACCGGCGCGCAGGCCAAATGGCTGGGTCTGCCGTCAGAAGACAAGTTTCAAGGCTTTGGCGTGTCGGCCTGTGCCACATGCGACGGGTTCTTTTATCGCGATAAAAAAGTGCTGGTCGTCGGCGGCGGCAATACGGCTGTCGAGGAGGCTTTATTCCTGACCAATTTCGCCAGCGAAGTGACGCTTATCCACCGCCGCGATGCTCTGCGTTGCGAGAAAATTCTCGAAAACCGCCTCTTGGCGCATGAGAAAATCAATGTGTTGTGGGACAGCGCGATTGACGAAATTTTGGGTGATGAAGAGCCGCTCGGTGTGACCGGCGCGCGCATTAAAAATACCAAAACCGGCGACACGCATGACCTCGAAGCCGACGGCGTGTTTATCGCCATCGGCCACGCACCCTCGACCCAGTTATTTACCGACCAGTTGGAAACCAAAGCAGGCGGCTATTTGATTACCGAAGACAACTCAACCGCCACATCTATTCCGGGTGTCTATGCAGCCGGCGATGTGACCGATGATATTTACCGCCAAGCCGTCACCGCCGCCGGCATGGGCTGCATGGCAGCACTGGAAGCGGAAAAATATCTGGCGGAAATGGAAGCTGAGCGACAGGCGGCGGAATAGGCTCCGCCTCATTCGCCCTTAAAAGCCATTTCGCGCGGGGTTTTACGACCTGTTTGGCGTTTCGGGCGTAGCACTTTCGGTAAATGCGCGGTTGAGTCCATGCCGTGCTGGGCTGTCAGTTGCAAAAGCGATGCCGATATATCGTGCAGCCGCTCGGCCACCAGATGAACCACGATACCACTGCGCTGCACGCGCCCCTCAATCCGCATCAGCCGCGCACCAATGGTGATACGGCGATAACGCTCAAAACGATCGGGCCAGACAACCACATTGCCATTGCCCGTCTCGTCTTCCAGCGTCAGAAATACCACACCTTTGGCACTGCCCGGTCGTTGACGGCAAATCACCAAACCGGCAGTGATGATGCGTTTGCCGTTCGGCGCATCTTGCAATGATGCAAGCGGCTGCACATGGTCGGCGGTCAACCCGTCGCGCAAAAACGCCATTGGGTGATTTTTCAACGACAATCTGAGGCTGGCATAATCTTCCAGCACTTCCATGCCCGGCGGCAAAGCAGGCAAAGCAGCGGCGCGCTCATCTTCCGCCGCCATAACGGCCACGCCCTGCCCGTCAAATAATGGCAAAGCAGCCGCTTTGCTTTCCGGCGCCAATGCCCGCACAGCC
>JAKMCZ010000002.1 GCA_022428185.1 Alphaproteobacteria bacterium
CATCAGGAATCTCAACTTTGGCATTAAAGCCAATCGAGGTTTCATTGCCGCGCTGCGAGATAACCCGCTCCAAACCGGCAAACGCCCCGCCGCAAATAAACAAAATATTGGTTGTATCGACTTGCAGAAATTCTTGCTGCGGATGCTTACGACCGCCTTGTGGCGGCACAGAGGCAACCGTGCCTTCCATGATTTTCAACAAAGCCTGTTGCACGCCCTCGCCCGATACATCGCGGGTGATGGACGGGTTGTCAGACTTGCGACTGATTTTGTCGACCTCATCAATATAAACAATGCCGCGCTGCGCTCGCTCGACATTATAATCGGCTGCTTGCAGCAATTTCAGAATGATATTTTCGACATCTTCACCGACATAACCGGCTTCGGTCAGGGTCGTGGCATCGGCCATTGTAAACGGCACATCAAGAATACGCGCCAGCGTTTGCGCCAGCAGCGTTTTACCGCAACCGGTCGGGCCGATAAGCAGAATATTCGACTTTGCCAGTTCTACATCATTGTTTTTCTGCGCATGATTGAGGCGTTTATAGTGGTTATGCACGGCAACCGACAAAACCCGCTTGGCATGCGCCTGCCCGATAACATAATCATCGAGAACTTCGAGAATTTCGCCAGGTGTCGGCACGCCATCATCGGTTTTTACCAGAGAGGCTTTGCTTTCTTCGCGGATAATATCCATGCACAATTCAACACATTCATCACAGATGAACACGGTCGGGCCGGCAATCAGCTTGCGAACCTCGTGCTGGCTTTTGCCACAGAACGAGCAATAGAGCGTGCTTTTGCTATCGCCGCTGCCGCCGCTATCGCTTCCGCTGCCTACTTTACTCATTTTTTGTCCTTTCACCGGCTCGAACAAAGAACCGCGATGTTGATTCGAGTTAACACTTCACCACATGCGCGGTAAAAAGTGCAAGCCCTGCCCTTTTATTCGGCCTTTGCGTCTTCGGCGCGCTTGGTCGTTACTTCATCGACGATGCCGAAATCTTTCGCTTGCTCGGCAGTCATAAAGGTATCGCGCTCAAGCGCATCTTCAATCTTGCGCAAGGTCTGACCGGTATGTTCGACGTAAATTTTGTTGAGCCGTGCGCGCATATCGAGAATTTCTTGCGCATGGCGTTCAATATCCGATGCCTGCCCCTGAAAACCGCCTGAGGGCTGATGCACCATAATGCGCGCATTAGGCAACGCAAAGCGCATGCCGCTTTCACCCGCTGCCAGAAGCAGTGACCCCATTGAAGCCGCCTGACCGATGCACAATGTTGCAACCGGTGCGCGGATATATTGCATGGTGTCATATATCGCCATGCCCGAGGTCACGACCCCGCCCGGCGAATTGATATACATGGAAATTTCTTTTTTCGGGTTCTCGGCCTCGAGAAACAGAAGCTGCGCCGTAATAAGACTAGCCATATAATCTTCGACACCACCCGTGACGAAAATCACGCGCTCCTTCAAAAGGCGGGAATAAATGTCAAAAGCACGCTCGCCTCGGCTGGATTGTTCCACCACCATCGGCACTAGCGTGTTCATATATGTATCGACCGGATTGTGCATTTCTATCTCCTTATTACCAACCTAATGTGGGGTGTTTTGCCCCGAACGCCAAGTGTAAAAGGACGTAAAATTGCCGCGCCTCGATTTTATGTTTTATCGCTGTCCTTTTTGGCCGCTGTTTTCTTGGCGGCCGCTTTTTTAGCGGGTGCCTTTTTCGCAGCGGCTTTTTTAGCGGGTGCTTTCTTCGCCGCAGCCTTTTTCGCAGCCGGTTTCTTCGCGGCAGCCTTTTTTGCAGGTGCTTTTTTAGCAGCCGCTTTCTTGGCCTTCGGCTTGTCGCTATCGTCTGCACCCGGCTCAGCCATCAGCGCTTCCAGCGTCACGCTTTTATCTTTCACATCGGCCAATTCGCAAATGAAATCGACAACTTTTTCCTCAAAAATCGGCGCACGAATTTGCGCCATCGCTTCCGGGTTTTGTTGGAAATATTCGAACACTTGCTGTTCTTGGCCCGGGAATTGCTGAACGCGCTGCATCAGCCCCTGGTTCAGTTCTTCCTGCGTCACCTGAATTTCATTATTGCTGCCGACCTCGGCCAGCACCAATCCGGTGCGCACGCGACGCTCTGCAATGCCGCGATACTCGCTGCGCAAATCATCTTCGCTCTCGTCCAAATCTTCCAGCTTTTGCTGATTGTTTTCCAGCTCATGCTCGAATTGGTGCCAAATCTGATTGAACTCCATATCGACCATGCTGGGCGGCAAATCGAAATCGTGCCCGTCTGACAATTGGTCGAGCAAATCCTTCTTCATGTGCCCGCGTGACATTTGTTCATAATCGCGACCAATTTGCTCGCGCATGGCTTCCTTCAGCTTTTCGAGGTTTTCCATGCCCAAAGAGGTCGCAAACTCTTCATTAATCTCTGCATCTTTCGGCTCGCTGACTTCGTGAACCGTGCACTCAAACACCGCCGCTTTACCGGCCAGTTCGGCCGCGCCATATTCTTCAGGGAAGCTGACTTCCACATCTTTTTTATCGCCCGCTTTGCAGCCGACAAGCTGTTCTTCAAAGCCCGGGATAAACTGGTTTGAACCGAGTTCAAGGTCGAAGCCTTCTCCGGCACCGCCTTCAAAGGCTTCGCCGTCAATGCGTCCGATAAAGTCGATTTTCACGCGGTCGCCATCTTTGGCTTTGGCGGTTTTGCCGCGCGCGACAAAATCTTTGCGGCTGGAGGCCAAACGTTCCATCGCCTCAGTAACCTGCGCATCGTCAACGTCGACCACCGGCTTTTCGAGTTTCATTTTGGAAAAATCAGCCAAATTAATCGGCGGGATAACTTCGTAAGTCACGTCATAAATCAAATCAGACGAACCGTTCATAATCTCGTCAGCTTCGCCAACCAGTTTAATCTCGGGTTGCATCGCCGGACGCTCTTCGCGGTCGGTCAACATTTGCTGGCTCGATTCATTCACCGTTTCCTGAATGATTTCACCCATAAGCTGCTGGCCGTAGGTTTTGCGGATATGCGCAATCGGCACTTTGCCCGGGCGAAAGCCCTTCAACTGCACCTGATCTTTGATGCTGTCGATTTTGGTTTCCAGTTTGGCAGCCAAATCTGCGGCTGCCACGGTGATTTGCATTTCGCGCGCCAGACCTTCAGCGCTTACTTCTTTAATGTTCATCTTCTTCCTCTTATCCCCGCTCTGACGCGGGCTATTTTGGTGCGGGCGGAGGGACTTGAACCCCCACACCTCTCAGTACCAGAACCTAAATCTGGCGCGTCTACCAATTCCGCCACGCCCGCAAAAACTTATGGGGCGGTCTATAGCAGGAGACGCGCGCGAACGCCAGACTCTTCCTCTTAACAATCAGCCAATTTATCAGCCGCATGACGCGGTAAGATATCGGCAAGTTGTTAATAATCGGTTAGACAGTTCACGCCGCCGCTTTATACTGGTGAAAAAGGAGACCCGCCATGACCGTTTACATTATCGCCCGCTTCAAAATCCACGACCGCGCCGGTTATGACCGCTATGAAGAAAACTTCATGCAGGTTTTCGAACCGTTTGGCGGCACCATGTTGAGCGTCGATGAAGAGCCGACCGTGCTGCAAGGCGAATTCGACTTCACCCGCTCCGTGCTCATCGAATTCCCCTCGGCTGAAGACGCAATGGCGTGGATGTCCTCACCGCAATATCAAGAAATCGCCATACACCGAACCGAAGCCAGCGTCGGCAA